>DATEKY010000477.1:0-18459 GCA_035277225.1 Xanthobacteraceae bacterium | reverse complement strand
CCCGCTGGTCGACGACCTGTTCTACTACTCGCGCTATCACGATGTGTGGAACGCGCATCTCGATGCGGACGCCGACTACAACACGACCGGATGGCACCTCGGCCGCGATCCGAGCTTCTTCTTCTCGACCTCGACCTATCTTTCGGCCAACCCGGACGTGAAGGCCGCGGGCGTCAACCCGCTGAGCCATTTCGACACGATCGGGTGGAAGGAAGGGCGTGTGCCTTCGATCCACTTCGATCCGGCGCAGTACCTCGCCGCCAATCCCGACGTCGCGGCCGCCAATGCCGATCCGCTCGCGCACTATCAGGCGTTCGGATATCAGGAAGGCCGGCTGCCGTTCGCGCCGAGCGAACTGGTGACGGCAAACGGCTTCGACTACGTCTACTACCTGCAGCACAATCCCGACGTGGCTGCGGCTGGTGTCGATCCGTTCCAGCACTTCGAGACAGTGGGCTGGAAGGAGGGACGCAATCCCAACGCCCTGTTCGACACCAACGGCTACCTGGCGAACTACGCCGATGTGGCGGCAGCCCACGTCAATCCGCTCGATCACTACAACCAGTTCGGCTGGCACGAGGGACGCGACCCCTCGGTCGGCTTCGATTCGACGTCGTACCTGGCCGCCTATGCCGACGTAACCAGCAATCCGCTGGTCCATTTCCTCCACTTCGGCATCCACGAAGGCCGCTCGTCCTTCGCGGACGGCGTGTGGGGATAGGCGCTGTCAAGCCCGCTCCTCCCCGGGCGATGAACTGGCTGATCGTGCCGCTATCGTGATCGAGGCCGGCACCCCGCTATCGACGCCGGCGCATCGCAGATGGCTGCGTTCCTCGATCGGCCGCTTGTGAACCCGCGGCGGGCTGAGCGCTCATGGCACGTCGTCCGACCGCGCGAATCCTCCCTCGTTTTCCAACCGTCCGATTTGCTTGACGTCCTGACGGGTGAACTTCAGCCTGACACCGGCACCCATCCCATCGCTTTCGGGGAGGATAACCGCGCCGAATGTCTCCAAGGCCCGGCCGAGCACTTGGGACTCAGCATCAGGAATCCAGGCGGCGCCACTTGATTCCAAGAAACGCAGCGTCTCGAGTGGAACTCCCGAAGCGGCAGCGAGGTCGCTCTGGCTAATGCCCGTCAACGCGCGCGCCGCCGCAACCAGACGTCCGGTCATTCGGCCCTGTGAGTTTACGCCCATGTTCTGGCTCTCCCAATAGCACGGGACTGAATCGGAATTCGGGTTACTCTACAGCCGTCGGCAGCAAGCGAGCGAGAGCACCTTGGCTAAGGTGATGACGATCGCGTTCAGTTTGAACGCGTCGATACGATCACGAAGCTGCCGTCGTAGCCGGCTTTGCGCGATTGGTCTGCTCGTTAGTCGTGGACGCGATCGCCACTGTGAACCGGTACCGTCTTTTCGTATAGTCCGACATTAGCCTGCCGAAAAGAGGATGTCGCACAACGGCCTGGACCGGAGTTGAGGATGCAAATTCTGGCAGCAACCGATTTTTCGACTCGATCGAATAGGGCCTTGCGCCAGGCCGGTCTGCTGGCACAAGCGTCCAATGCGGACCTCGCTCTTGTTCATGTCGTAGACGACGACCAGCCGGAAGCGCTTGTGGATATGGAGAAGCGCGAGGCCGAACGGATTCTCGCTGAACAGGTAAGCGTGATGGCTGAGCTTCGGGGAGTGAAGTGCCGTCCCGCGGTCGCCAGCGGCGCCCCATTCGCTGGTATTTTGCAGACGGCCGCGTCAATGGCGGCTGATCTCATCGTGATGGGTTCTCACCGCAGGCAGATCCTGCGTGACATTTTCATTGGCACCACTGTCGAGCGCGTGATCCGCACCGGTCCGTTCCCTGTCCTCATGGTAAACAACGAGGCGCAGCGTCGTTACGAAAGAGTGATGGCTGCCGTCGATATGTCCGATCCATCAGCTAATGCTCTCCGCGTTGCCAGGAACGCGGGGGTGATTGGCCAAAGACGGGCAACGTTGCTTCATGCATTTCTCCCCTTAGCAAAGGGAAAAATGTTCGTTGCAGGCGCGGACCTGGCAAGCATCGGCGAGCACGTCGCGAGCGAGCGGCACAGAGCCGTGAACGAGTTGACTGCGTTCCTGGCGGCCAACGACCTTAACGGGGAAGAATGGTCCTTACGCGTCGAGGAGGGTAGGCCCCTCGAGGTTATCACGCGAGCGACGCGCGAGATGCGTCCGGATTTGCTTATCATGGGCACGCACGGCGGCTCCGGGCTGCTGAAGGCGTTGATTGGGAGCGTGACAGAAGAGGCTCTGCGGTCCCTCGATGTGGACATTCTGGCTGTCCCCCCACTGAGGCCGTAAGAATTTTCCGTCCTATTGCGAGGACTTCTGGCTTTCAATGATGTCACGCGACATAGCTGCACGAACGAGAATCATCAGGGTGATCGGCGTCGTTACGGTGACGAAGAAGAGGATCAGCAACTCGTGCAGTATCGGCCGGCTGCCCACGGCAGAAAAATAGATCATTGAAGCCATCACGATGGTGCCCGTCCCGAGTGTTGTTCCGAGCGTGGGCGCGTGGACCCGTTCATAAAAGGTCCGCAGACGAAGCAGGCCGAGCGCGCCAATCAAGGTGATGGCTGCGCCCGCAATTAGAAGTATTGCGGTTATCATCGAGACCCACGCCGGTACCGCCACTGCTTGGTTCATTCGATCACCTCTCCACGCAGCAAAAATTTGGCCAGCGCCGCTGTTCCGACGAAGCCGAGCAAAGCAATAATCAGCGCCGCCTCGAAGTAGATTCGGCTGCCTGACCCGATGCCGAATGTCAGAAGCAACAGCATGGCATTCAGGTAGAGGCTGTCGAACCCGAGGACCCTATCCTGCGCTCTTGGACCCCAGAGAATGCGAAAAGCCGCGCACGCCATGGCGAGAACCAACAATATCTGCGCCGTCATGATCGACCAGGTGAGGACGGTGTTCATGCAAATATTTCCAGCAACAGACGTTCGTAGCGGCTCTTGATCGTGCGGATCCACTCGCTTTCGTCGATCAGATCCAGAACGTGAATCGTCAACGTCCCGCTCGAAGCGTCGAAATTGGCCCACAAGGTCCCGGGCGTCGACGTGATGATGCAAGCCAGGGCCGCGAGGCCGTACGGATCGCGGAGCTCAAGCGGGATGTCGATGAAGCCGGACTTCCGCTCGCGTCCTCGGTCATCACCCAGAACGATGCGTGCGACCGCGATATTCGATCGAACAATATCCGCCAGCACCAAAGCCGATAGTCGAATCATGGCGGTCGGGCGACGCATCCGTGCGATTGGCAATTCGAGCAAAGTCAGCGACCACCCGCCGATGATCGCAATGAGGCTGCCAAGGAGGATGTGCCCCGCCGAAACCGTCTGGTTGAGCAGAAGCCACAGAATGAGAAGGGCCACGCTCACCAAGGGAAACCGTATCCATCGAGTCATGGGTCACCCGCCTGCTTTCTGGCCAAGAATGCCACGAACGTAGTTGTGTGGTGCGTGCAGCGATTGGGCTGTGGCTTCCATGAAGCGCATGACCGGCCCGGCATGGACAGTCTGCATTGCGCAAAGGATCAAAAGGACAACGACAGGGGTCATTTCGATAAGTCGTACGCGTGGCACGGCGCGGTCCGGCGAGGCCCAGAAGGCGCGGATACCCGCTCGGGTCATTGCGACCAAAGCCGCTAATCCGGACAAGATCAGCAAGACAAGCAATGCCCAGGATGCCATCGGGACGGGGGCGCCGGGTGAGGAGCCCGACGGGTTGAGCGCTGCCGTGAGGAGCGCAAATTTGGCGATGAAGCCGGGAAGCGGTGGCAGGCCCGCGATGACCAGCGCACAGCCGATGAAGGCAAAGCCGAGCATTCCCATGGTGGCCGGAATCGCAATGCCGACCTCCTCCTCATCCGGCGTATCAACGTCGCCGTAAGCCTCCCGTGTGACAGCGAACACGTCCGCACCGGGTTCTCGGCCACGCTCGACGAGTTCGACCAGCAAAAAGAACGCGCTGATGCCGAGTGTCGAACTGATCAAGTAATAGAGCGCCCCGCCAGTGACACCAACTTGGCCCATGCCGATTGCAGCGAGCATCGTTCCGGAAGACACGAGCACCGAGAACGCAGCCAGCCGCGCCATATCCTGAGACGCCAACGTCCCGACGATGCCGAATGCTACCGTCGCAATCCCGCCGAGCAGCAGCCATTCGCCGCCAAACTGAGCTGACGCTCCGGCCTCATTGCCGAACAACAGTAGCCAAAGTCTCAGCACGATATAGACACCAACCTTGGTGAGGATTGCGAAGATGGACGCGACGGGCGGACTTGCGGCGGCGTAGGTCGTTGGCAGCCAAAAGCACAACGGCCACATTCCCGCCTTCAGCAGGAAGGCGATGCCCAGAATGCCGGCCCCCGCCTCCAGCAGGGCGAGATCATCTGCGCGGATCTTCGGAATCAGCGCAGCGAGGTCTGCCATGTTGAGTGTTCCGGCGACGCTGTAGATCAGGCTGACGCCAATCAGAAACAGCAGCGAGGCCGCAAGGTTGACGACGATATAGTGCAGGCCAGCTTTGACGCGGAATGCCCCCGAACCATGCAGCGCGAGTCCGTAGGATGCGGCGAGCAACACTTCGAAGAACACGAACAGGTTGAAAAGGTCGCCGGTGAGAAAAGCCCCATTCAAGCCCATCAGCAACAACTGAAACAAGGAATGGAAATGCGGTCCGGCACGGTGCCAGCGGGCAAGCGAGAAGATCACGGCGGCGACGGCGACGACGCTCGTCAGCAACAGCATGACGGCGGATAGCCGGTCAGCCACGAGCACGATTGCAAACGGCGCCGGCCAATCGCCGAGGCGATACACGCCCGCCAGTCCGGGACCTGCATCAGCGGCCCGTAGCAGCCCGACCGCGACGGCAACGAGCGCGAAGCTGGACACGACATTGACTGCCGCGTTGAAGTTGCGCCGTCCTTCGCTGCCGAAGGTCAAAATCACCGCACCCGCCAGCAGCGGCAGCAGCACGGGTGCGATGATCAGATGGTCCGTCAAGCGACTCACTGTTCTGATTCCCGTCCATCCACGTGGTCGGTGCCCGTCAAACCGCGCGAGACGAGCAATATGACCAGGAACAGCGCTGTTGTTGCGAAGCTGATGACAATGGCGGTCAAAACCAGCGCCTGCGGCAGCGGATCGGCGAACTGCGCGGGGTCGCCCTTGGTGGCTCCCGGAAGGACCGGGGGTGCTCCTATCCGCAGTCGCCCCATGACGAGGATGAAGAGATTGATCGCATAGGAAAGCAACGACAGGCCGATGATGACCTGAAATGTGCGCGGCCGCAGGATCAACCAAACGCCTGAGCCCGCAAGTGCCCCTATGCCCAGGGAAAGGACGATTTCCATCATCGCACCTCCGACACCGAAGGTTTGGCAGCCGCGCCGGGAGCGCGCGGCGCGCGGTGACTGCGCACCGACTGATGCGCAAGCGCGATCAACATCAGCACCGTCGCGCCGACGACCAAGGCGAAGACACCTAGGTCAAAGAGGAGTGCACTTGCCACCGGAATGGCGCCGATCAGTGGAATCTCGAGATAGGAGAACGACGATGTCAGGAACGGATGGGAGAACAGGAACGCCGCCGCGCCCGTGCCGGCCGCCAGCAACAATCCGATCCCCATCCAGCGCACGGGCAGAACTCGCAGGCGCGCCTCTACCCAGATCGTGCCCTGAGCCAGGTATTGCAGGATGACTGCGACGGCCATGATAACGCCGGCCACGAACCCGCCACCCGGCTGGTCGTGTCCGCGCAGAAGCAGGTATATCGCTGCCACGCCCACGACGGGAAACAGCAATCGAACAATGAGCGCTGGAGCGGCCATCGCGCTCTTCACGCTTTCGCCTTTCTGACGATCCGGATGCGCTTCGTCCGCGCTGTCTTGTGCGTACTGCTGCTCCGGGACCGGGATGCTTTCGGCAGCCGGACGAAAACGTCGCAGCAAGGCGAAAACGGTGAGCGCCACGATAGCGAGGACGGTGATCTCGCCAAGTGTGTCAAACCCGCGAAAGTCGACGAGGATGACATTCACCACGTTTGTGCCGCCACCTTTCACATAGGCGTTCTCGACGAAGTACCGGGCAATGCTTTCGGTCGCCGGACGGGTCATCACCAAATATGCGAGCGCCGCCAAACCGGAGCCCGCAGCCACCGCGATGACGAAATCGCGGGCGCGGTACCATCGGATGCCGGCCGGGGCGCCGCTCGAGTCGATCTGCCAGGTTCGTTTGGGAAGCCAGCGCAAGCCGAGCAGAAGAAGCACGGTGGTCACCGTCTCCACCGCAAGCTGCGTCAACGCGAGGTCAGGCGCAGATAGCCAAACAAAACTGATGCAGGTCGCGAGACCTGCACCGCCCAACATGACGAGCGCCGCCAGGCGATGGAACTTGGCTTGATAAGCCGCGCCGAGTGCGCAGGCGATCCCCACCGCCCACATCAGCGCGAAGGCGAGATCGAACGGTGTTCCCAACGCGCCGCCTGGCGCGAGGCCGTGGATGAAAAACGGTGCCAGGCCGGCGATCAGAGCAGCGCTCGCGATCAGCCGCAGCTGCGGCTGGAGGCGCCGGGTGCCGAAGGTCGCCTCCAGCCATCTGGCCAGACGCCAAGAGAGCGCTACGAGCACGCGATCGAAGATTCGCTGTGCATCGATATGGCGCAGCACGGGTGGCCCCTCGGATACGAGCAGGCGTGAGCGCACAACAAGGTATACGCCAACGCCTCCCGCCATCGCGACTGCGCTCATCAGGAGCTCGGGGGTGAAGCCATGCCAGACAGCAAGGCTGTACTCCGGAAGCGCAGCTCCAACGACCGCGCGCGCCGCCGAGTCCAGCACCGGGCCCACCGTAAAGGAGGGAGCAACGCCAACAACGAGGCACGCGAGGACGAGAAGCGCCGCAGGAAGGCGCATCAGGAAGGGCGGCTCATGCGGAGTTCGCGGCAAGTCCTTCGGAGGGGGCCCGAAAAACACATCACGGATAAAGCGCAGCGAGTATGCAACCGTGAACATGCTGGCCGCAGTGACGACGTAGGGGAGGGCCTGATCGACAAGCGAGTTGTCATGAACTTCAATTGTCTCGGCGAAGAACATTTCCTTGGAGAGAAACCCGTTGAGCAGAGGCACGCCCGCCATAGCAGCGGCGGCAACCATCGCCAGAGACGCCGTGATCGGCATCAAGCGCCACAGTCCGCTTAGGCGGCGTATGTCGCGGGTGCCGCTTTCGTGATCGATGATGCCTGCGGCCATGAACAACGACGCCTTGAACGTGGCGTGGTTCATGATGTGAAAGATAGCCGCCACCTGCCCGAGGGGAGTGTCGAGGCCGATGAGCAAGGTGATCAGCCCGAGATGGCTGATGGTCGAATAGGCAAGGAGGCCTTTCAGGTCCTGCTGAAACACGGCGAGAAATGCGCCCAGTATGAAAGTGACGAGGCCGGCTGATCCCACGAGCCACAGCCATTCATGCGTTCCTCCCATCGCCGGCCATAGCCGCACCAGAAGGAAAACGCCCGCCTTCACCAGGGTGGCGGAGTGCAGGTATGCCGAGACCGGCGTTGGCGCAGCCATCGCGCGTGGTAGCCAGAAATGAAACGGGAATTGCGCGCTTTTTGTAAGCGCGCCAAGCAGAACCAGGATCAGGGCTGGAACATAGAGGGCATGCGAACGGATCGTATCGCCGGATGAAAGCACCCGGTCGAGATCGTAGCTGCCGACGATGTTCCCCAATATTAGGACGCCCGCGAAAAGGCACAGACCACCGGCGGACGTGATAGTGAATGCCATGCGCGCGCTGTCCCGCGCTTGCGCTGTCTGATGCCAATAACTGATCAGGAGGAAGGAAAAGAGGCCGGTCAGCTCCCAGAAAAAGACAAGCTGGATCAGATTGCCTGACAGCACGATACCGAGCATCGCGCCCATGAACGCAAGCAAGAACGAGAAGAAGCGCGGCACGGGATCCGCCGGCGACATGTAGTATCGGGCATAGACAACCACGAGCAAGCCGATGCCGGCGATCAGTACAGCAAGTGCCCAGGCCAAGCCGTCGATCCGGACAACGAATTCCAGACCTAGAGTGGGAACCCACTCCGCTCGGTAACGGACAACCCCGCCTCCAACGACAAGGGGGTAAGCCGTGGCCATAAACAACAGGGTGACAAGACTGATACTGCCAGCCAGATATGCTTCAGCATTGCGATCGTTCGCCCGGAAGAAGACGGCGACACAGCTTCCGGCAAAGGGAAGCGCGATGACGGCGATGAGGAGCATTTCATACGGCACGCCGTTCGTTACCCGTCTGCTTGAGTTGTCTAGTGTCCTTTATAGAGGATCGTGGCGAGGGCCTCTGCTGAATGCCGCATGAAACCGCGCTTTATCCTCCGGCCGAGGACGACGGGCGACTGCGCGATCGGGAGGCCGATCGCTGTTCCATGGGAAGACTGCTGCGACAGCCGCGATGGGAATCCCAGCGGCCAGCGCCTCCACACGTGTGTGTAGGTGAAGCACGTTTGTGCTCAAGCGACAATGCGGTGTCCCCTCCGAGTCGACGCGTTGTGAGGGAGGGTGCGGCGGTTAGCGACATCCCCGCAGCAGAACAAAGACGCATGGTGCGCGTGACCAGATCTTGCAAGTTACGCTGAGGTCTTCTCTCTCCACGGCGAGCGGCTTGTCGGTTTTCCTGATCGCTAGAGCGGCTCGTGCAAGTGTCCGCTCGTCGCGTTGAACCGCAGAACGCAACCTTTGCCAAGCACGCTTGCACCGAGCAATGGAGCAGGTAAACGGATATGACTGGCGCTTGTCTGCATTGGTTATGCTAGATGAGACATGGACATCGAACTCGCCAGGACGTTCGTAGAGATTGTCTCTACCGGAAGCTTTATTAAAGCCGCCGATCGTTTGCATGTTGCGCAAACGACGGTTAGCGCACGTGTGCGCCTCCTCGAGCAGCAGCTCGGTCGACCGCTTTTCGTGCGGAATAAAGCGGGTGCCACGCTCACCCCGGCCGGCGAACAGTTCCTTCGCTTCGCTCCCACGTTCGTGCAGTTGTGGCAGCGCGCTCGCCAGCAAGTGGCCGTGCCCGAAGGCCATCGCGCCGTGTTGACGGTGGGAAGCGAAGTCAGTCTGTGGCAGCCGCTTCTGCTCGAATGGGTCAGGATGATGCGGCGCACGCATCCGGACATCGCGCTTCGCGTTCATGTCGACGTCCCGCAAGACTTGATCACGCATGTCGCGGCCGGACTGGTTGATATCGCGATCATGTACGCGCCCCAGCATCGACCGGGTTTGGAGATCGACTTGCTGATGGAGGAAGAGCTCGTACTGGTGACAACCGAGATAGCGACGGATTGCGCAAACGATCCTCGATACGTTCACGTCGAATGGGGTCCGGATTTTTCCCTTCATCACGGGGTAAGCTTTCCCGACACGACGCCCAGCCTGGTGGCCAATCTCGGTCCCCTGGCTCTCAATTATGTTCTTTCGGAAGGCGGCTCCGGCTACTTCAGAATGCATGCGGTCCAGCCGCATTTGGAATCCGGGAAGCTCCATCTGGTTCCGGGCGCTCCGCGCTTCTCGTTTCCCGTCTATGCCGTTCACTCGGTGAACGTCGAGGCGGACACATTGAACGCTGCCTTGAGAGTGTTGCGCGCGGCCTCGCGCATGGGATGACGCAACCGAGGGATTGAAACTGTGTCCACTCTTCAAACGATAGACGTTTCTTCCAGATATTGAGAAGGCAAGCAGACGCTTCTGCGCACGCGGATCGCATTAACTCTCCGCAGACACAGTTGCCGGCGACCACGACACTCATGGCAGAGTTCTTGGCCATGGCCGGTCGGGTCGATAGAACAGCGCCAGCTTGAGGCTCTCCGCGATGCGTTGCGCCTTGACGGCGAATGCCGCGGCGACGTCGTCGTCGAACAGCTCGTGACAGGTCTGGGCAAAGAGGCCCAGCCAGCGATCGAACAAATGCGGCTCCATTCCTTCAAGCCGAAGATGCTTCGCTACCGGGTTGCCCTTGTAACGTCCGGACGTCAGCATCACGGACGACCAAAAATCCCGCATTGTCGCGAGATGCGCTCCCCAGTCTTGGTCTGCGATCGCCCGGTCGAAGATCGGCGCAAGGATTGGGTCCGCACGGATTTTTTTGTAGAACTCGTCCACCAGACTTTCGATTCCACGCTCGGATACGTGTCCGAGCTTTGAAATCGGATCGGCGTTCTCTGCGGATCCGCGTGATGTCATGATGAACTTCTCCGCCTCCGGTGTCGGCTACAAACGGGTTACCAAAGGCCAAACTTCACCCATCCCACGGTAGATCATTTCCAGAGCGACATATAAGATCATGAGCAATCCCGCATATGCGACCCAGCGATAGTTGTGCAACAGGCGAGCGATATAGCTTGCCGCGACACCCATGAGCGCGACCGACAAGCCAAGCCCGATGATGAGAACGGTGAGATGTTCTCGCGCCGCACCCGCAACGGCTAGCACATTGTCGAGCGACATCGAAACGTCCGCCACGACAATCTGACCGGCGGCCTGGGCAAAGGACTTCCGCGGGGCGTGACGCGCAATGGTCCCGTCGGCATTGATGTCCATATTGCTCATGATTTCGATTGCGTCTCCCTTCGCCTTTGCGGAGATGCGTAGCTCGCGGAACATTTTCCAGCTCACCCAAAGCAGGAGAATGCCCCCGGCAAGCACGAGACCCACGACCTGCAGCAGCTGCGTGGTGGCTGCGGCAAACGTTATGCGCAAGACCGTTGCGGCGATGATGCCGACCAGGACAGCTTTCGCGCGTTGTCGCAGCGGCAGGCCTGCGGCGGCCAACCCGATCACAATGGCGTTGTCGCCCGCCAATACCAGGTCGATCATTACGACCTGAAGAAGGGCCGCGATTTCGTCCGAAACGAAGTGCATGGCCACTAAATCCTGACGCCTAAAAGTGTTGGCTTGTCGCGGCCAGTCGATCCGGCGCGGTCAATGGAAATCCTTACCGCGGCGGCTCCTGGGTATCCGCTGGCGCGGACCAGAACTCCATTAGCTGCTGAGGCTCGCTGAGCATCCCGGCCGCAAACCCGACGAAGGCGTACGCGCCTGAGATATCCCACAGGGAAATGCCTCTGCTATCGCGATCAGACGACATGCACCACGCCGCAAACGCGACGATCGCCGCGCACGCAAGCGCGAGCACGCTGATCGACGGCAACACGTGCGGGCTGCGGACCAGGAATAAGAAGACGATGGGCGGCAGCATGACGGTCCAAAAGAGAACCGCAGGGGACGGGTGCGGCCATTCGCGATGGACCGCGGCTGCGACTGCAGACCTGCTTCGCTCGTTGGTAGACATGGCTCCTCCACAACGCTCGGTCCTCGAGCCCTTAATAGAAAGAGAGCGTTGGAAGAGACGTAGTGCGGGCTTCAGTCCAGACAAACGAATTTAATGGGCGTTTGGCTGCAGCTATTTTGCTCCAGCAGCGGTATGGCCTGGATACGACAATGTACCGCCCGCGTTCACCATGGCGCCTTCGGTGAGGTGCGCCGAAGTGACATGATTGGCTCCCAAAATGTGAAACACTGTCTCTCCCGCAGCTATCAGATAGTCTGCAATTATTCGCCGGTGACACCGCCACCACACGGCTTCGGCACACATCGTTGCGCATATTGTTGTGTGTCCGAGCTCACGCAACCGTGCGAGGCCGGATCTGAACTCCTCGCTCGTCGCGTAGTCTGCATAGTTGTGAAAGCTCTGATTGTGCCAAAACGCATTCACGTCCGCGGGAACATCCGACCTCCTTCCGCGAAGACCTCCGAGCGCCGCGATGTGTGCGTAGCCGATCTGAAATCCGGAAAGAGCCGTGGCGAGCGTCTCGGCATTGTACTGGGGGTTGGTCCGGGATCGCAGAATCGTCCGGACATCGACCACAAGCCTGATCCCTTGCGGCCTCAGCAAGTCCACGAATTCCCCGATCGAGCGGCTCGAGTGCCCGATGGTATAGAACCGACGCACCATGACCGCACTAACCGGCCGATATGCCGCTCATTATCGAGGCTCCTTCACGGCCTCCGCGAGTTTCCGTTCCAGCGCCCGCTTCTCCTCGAAGCGCTTGGTCACATCGCGCATGACCGCGGCGAGCCCGAGCAACTCGCCGGTTTCGGAACGCAATGGGACAATCGTAAACTCGAGCGAAACGCCCTTGCCGCTCTTCGTGATCCCGGGAACTGCAAGCACGTCGCCATGACCGTAGCGGCTCTGGCCGCTTTTCATGACCTGGAAGTAACCGTCCCAATGACGTTTTCGCAATCGAACCGGGATGATGATGTCCAGCGATCGTCCGACTGCGTCCGCGCTTGTATAGCCGAAGATTCGTTCCGCCCCGGGGTTCCAGAAGAAGATGGTGCCGTCCTTGTCCGCGGCGACAACCGCATCGGAATCGGCGGAGACAATTGCATCTCCGAGCATTCGAAGGTTCATCGCATTCTCTATGCGCCTGCTCGTATCAAATGGCTCCAGTGCGCGGCGGCCGGCGAGCGAGCCTAAGCGCTGAAGTTTTATGCAAGGCGACGTGGTCTGTTTTGTCACTCTTCATTTGGTACTGCGGATCGTCCGGACTCGCGTGGTGAATATATCCTTTGTAATCAATGTCCCTGACGTGCACTTTCGTAATCGTCCCGCGGACACGTCCGGCTTCGGAATTCCAGCTTACATGGTCTCCAACCGCGAAAGAACGGGTCATGATCGCTCCATGTGAGAGCAAGATGATCGGCTCGCGCTCGCGCGCACCTCAAGAACCGCCAAGCTCCGCGCCCTACCTTGCTCCGTCCAGCGGATCGACTGTCCCGGCCCAAGACCGATCAGCGCACTTCCGATGGAGCTCAGGATCGAAATGCAGTGGTTGTTCCAGGCGTCTTCCGGGAAGACGAGCTCGGCGCATCGGATGCGCGCGGCGGAATGATCGATGAACTTCACCTCACATCCCATTCTGACCACCGAATTCGACGCGACGTCATCCGGCGCGATATCGGCGCGAGCGATCTCCTCGCCAAGAAAGCGGACGGTTCCGGAGTCTACCGTCGTCACCGCGGCGCGCAACAGCGCCAGCAGCCTGCTCCGGTCGGGCGCCGTCAGTACGATCGGCGGTCGCTCCTCGGACTGAATTCGTTCAGCGGTGCTCGTGACCATGTTCTTCAATCATCGTTTTGCGGTTATCGGGCCGGCGCGACGGCGCCCGGCGCGATTCGCGTTCTACGGACGGTGGGCGCGTGGCCTCACGCTTGAAGGCCTTCATCTCCCCGGCCAGCACATCGAGAACGTGCCGTCGTTCGGCGTCGCCGATCGCGTCGCTCGCCAGCTTCCGATAGCGGGCGAGATTGGCCGGACTAAAGAACCTGGCCATTCCGGCCTTGTATTCTGCTGCTCCGACGTCGTACCCATTCATGACGCGGCCCGCTGCGGAAAGAATCAGAGCCGGGACGGCTTTGGCACTTGTGATGTCGGGTGCTCGCTGCCGCGCCCACTCGACTAAGATATCTACCCGATTGATGCGTCAGACAAACGAATTTAGTTGTTCGTTCAGTGCAGCAGGAATGCTTGGCCCGAAAGGCCGAATGAACGCGGCGTGCACCGGTCAGGCCCGTGCATGCGCGGGGGACCCCATGGAGACATGTCGTGCTCACCGCCGGCGCCGTTGCAACTGAATGGTGTCACGGCAAGGCACCCGCATCGCGCGTGGTTGCACGAGTGAATCGGACACGCGTATTTGACGTGCGTCCAAGTGCCGCGAACCTCGGTCACAGCGGGCTGTTCATAGGGATCGGCACAAGCTGCGACAATATCAGTCGAAAGTTTAGCGACGTCGCTATTTGACAATTCCGCTAAATTGCCTAGCTTGGTATTTATGTTGAGCTTCGCGACCATCGTGCAACGCGGCCTGTGTCATGCGGGCAATCTGATCGCGGGCGTTTAGCCCCGAGTTCGGCGCGCGCCTTCGCGAGCTCGGGGATCTCCGGACAAGACGGCCATCCGGCGGCGTGAAGCCAGCCGCCGACGCGATTCAGGCGAGGCGCAATCACTCCATCATGCAGGCAGTCCTGGCCGCGCCGTCGGGCGCAGGGCCTGATGGCCGCGTGCAAACGCGCAAGAGGCGCACATCATCATGGGAGTTCAGGCATGACACAGAAGCAGCGTTTGACTCCGGTCACACGCGAACTCGCGGACGCAACAACCAACCTGCGGCAGTTCGTTCCGCGCCCGCGTGCCGCGCCGGAGGTCAAGGGGATTGCATCAGGAAATCCGGTGGCTCCGGCGACGCGCCGGCCCGACGACGACGATCCGGGACCTGCGGCGGCTTGAGTTCGAACCCGGCACCGCCATAACACGAGGAGATGAACAATGACGATTGAGAAAGCCGCGGCTGCAGGAAGCCGCATGAAGCCATCCATCACGCTTTCGGCCGATGATTACCAAGGCTTGTCGACGCTTGCGCACGCCGCGAGGAACAAGATGCCGGACCTCGCGGCCGAATTGGCGGAGGAAATCGGACGAGCACACGTGCTCGCCAAAGGGAGACACCCGCAACACACCGTTTGCATGAACAGCGAAGTCGAGTTTCGCGACGATACGACTGGCAGGGTGCATAAGGTGACACTCGTATATCCGGCGGAGGCCGATATCTCGCAGGGCAGGGTTTCCGTGCTGACACCAGTTGGAACAGCGCTGATCGGTCTCCGATCAGGCGGCTCCATCACATGGGAGACCCCGGCGGGGGACGCGCGGCAGCTCACCGTGCTTGCGGTCCGCGAGAACCATCCCGCGTGCCCCTGATCGGCGCAGCATGACCGAGCTGCGCCGGTCATGCGCGCACGCCTTCGGGCTCGGACCTGGGCCACCGCTGCCCGCGAGCGCGCCGAGAGACGTGACCAGAGCATGATCCCGAAAAGTGGGCACCGACTTCGAAAAGATCAGGCTCCGCTTCAGGTGATGCGGGGCAATATTTGAAACTGATGGAACGGGGGCGGAGACGACAGCGTCCATTCCAGCGTCACCGCGCCTGCGCCCCAGGGATTGCCCGCAGCCTGTTCCTTGCGGATGAAGGCATGCACCAAGCCGACAAAGAACACGATCAAGCCGAGGGTGGAGATGTACGCGCCGACGGATGACACGTAATTCCAGCCACCAAAGGCGTCCGGATAATCGGCGACCCGGCGCGGCATTCCGGCAAGCCCAAGGAAGTGCTGCGGGAAGAACGCCAGATTGACGCCGATGAAGGTTATCCAGAAATGCAGCTTTCCAAGGGTTTCCGAGTACATATAGCCGCTTATTTTCGGAAACCAGTAATACCATCCGGCAAAGATCGCGAAGACGGCGCCGAGTGAAAGGACGTAGTGGAAGTGCGCCACCACGTAGTAGGTATCCTGCGCCGCACGGTCGAGGCCTGGATTGGCCAGCACCACGCCGGTAACTCCGCCGATCGTGAACACGAAGATGAAGCCGACGCCCCAAAGCATGGGGACTCGAAACTCGACCGAGCCGCCCCACATCGTCGCAACCCAGGAGAATATCTTGATGCCGGTGGGCACTGCGATCACCATGCTGGCGAAGGCAAAATAGGCTTGGGTCGACGCCGACATCCCGACCGTATACATGTGGTGTGCCCACACCACGAAGCCGATCGTTCCGATGGCGATCAAGGCATAGACCATTCCCAGATATCCAAAGACCGGCTTGCGACTGAAAGTCGAAACAACGTGGCTGACAATGCCAAATCCCGGCAGCACCATGATGTACACTTCCGGGTGGCCGAAAAACCAGAACAGGTGCTGGAACAGGATTGGGTCGCCGCCGCCATCGACGCTGAAGAAAGTCGATCCGAAATTGCGGTCGGTGAGCAGCATGGTGATTGCGCCGGCAAGCACCGGCAGCGACAGCAGCAAGAGGAAAGCCGTCACCAGGACCGACCACGGGAACAGCGGCATCTTGTGCAGCGTCATGCCTGGGGCACGCATGTTGAAGATCGTGGTGATGAAATTGATCGCACCCAGAATCGAGGATGCGCCGGCGATGTGGATGGAGAGAATCGCAAAATCGACTGCAGGGCCTGGATGCCCGCTGGTTGCTAACGGTGCATAGAGCGTCCAGCCGGTACCCACTCCGCTGGCGCCGGGTTCGCCCTCGACGAAAGTCGAGATGATGAGCAGCGCGAATGAGGCCGGCAGGAGCCAGAACGAAATGTTGTTCATCCGCGGAAACGCCATGTCGGGCGCGCCGATCATGAGCGGCACCATCCAGTTGCCGAAGCCGCCCATCATCGCCGGCATGAGGGCGAAGAAGATCATGATCAGACCATGATTTGTAACGAACACATTGTACGTATGGGGGCTCGCAAAGATCTGCAGGCCGGGATATTGCAGCTCCGCCCGGATTAAAATGGAGAAGAAGCCGCCGATCACCCCGGCGCAAATCGCGAACACCAGATACATCGTGCCGATATCTTTGTGGTTCGTCGAATAGGCGTAACGGCGCCAACCCGTCGGATGATCGCTGATTTTATCAGGTTTGCTAACGTTTTTGACCACACTCGACATTTCCGCTCGCTTAATCCGTTTCTCGTGAAGAAGGGGTAGCGCTCTTCGCCAAGGGGCTGACGCGCTGCAAAGGTGACTCTGCACTCGATTTGGCGATCGCCGCGCTTCTGGAATCCGACCCCTGATGCCGCGGCGACAGGAGCGATGCCGCTATAATGAAGGTCAACCAAACAGCCCAGAATATTGAATGGTTCACTTGGGCCGTTGCGGAGTCAGCGCGCGCAGTCCACTCCCGTCGATCATCCTGTGGAAGAAGCCTGATCAAACGTGCGGCAACTGCCTCAGCTTCCGACCTATCAATATCTAAGGCGGAGGCGTCATGGAGCATCGCTGCCAGCGTCTCCTCGGCAATTTCCTTAGGCATCGTCGCCAAACGAGCCGCTTCTTCCCAAGGATCGACATTCGCGCGGGCCAATGCGGAGAGTACGCTGAGTTGGACCCCGTTGCAGTCCTCGCAAATTGATGCGTAGAGAAAACGATTGAGTTTTGATGCGGGGATTGAAGTCGAAGAACCAGTCATTGCGACTAACCTTGCTTGCGACCGCCGGAGTCATGCACGCGGGAAAGTTTCGCGGCGGTTGGACGTGCTTCGGCTCTCAGCGAGCTCGCGTTATCCGCTCAACGCAGTTTCTCGAGTTTAGCGATCCATCATTCCGCGGGGGTCGCGGCGGGCTGTCGCCGCGCCTCGCTCGACCTGGTCCCTGCGCTCTCCTCTTCGAGCCACAGATTGTGGTGCTCCTTGGCCCAATTCAGATCCACGGCGCCGCTGCCCATGGCTTCAAACGCTCCTTCCATACCGACGGTGCCGATATAGATGTGTCCGACCATGGCGGCGATGAACAGGACAGCGACGATGGCATGCGCGATCTGAGCGGCCTGCATGCTGGCGATGTCGGTGCCATAGAAGGGAAACATCAGCATGTAGCCGGTGACTGCAACAGCAGCGCCGCCGAGAACGACGATCCAGTAGATCAACTTCTGTCCCGCGTTGAACCGATAGGCCGGCGGGTGATCATGGCCGACGATGCCGCCGCCGCGCTTCAGCCATTCCAGATCGACTCGATTGGGGATATTTCCCGCGATCCAGATGAGGAATATCAGGAATACCCCGATCGTGAACGGGAAGCTCAGATAGTTATGCGCGTATTTCGCCCATTGCGACCAGGCCGTGAAGGAGTCGGCGCCGATGAGCGGCAGCAGCAGAGGCCTGCCGAAGGTGACGTTGAGCCCCGAAAGCGCCAGGATGATGAAGCATGTTGCCGTCATCCAATGCACAAACCGTTCGAACGCGTTGAACCGCACGATGGTCCGGCCGGACCGACCGCTTTCGATGCGTACCATGCCGCGCCAGAGATAGAAGACGAGGAGCACGGCCAGGATACCGAGGATGACCACCCCGCCGATCCAGCGGAGAGTTACCTGGTGGAAATGGCGCCAATCACGGCCGGCAGGCTGTTCGATCGTGCAGGCCTTCTGGTCGGGCAACGTGCAGCGACCGGAGATGCGGGTCATTTCCTGGAGGAGCTGCTCTTCCTTCACTACGCTCGCTTGCGGATTGACCGACGTGGGCTGCTGGGCGCTCGCAGGTTGCGCACCGAGTGCGAAGGCGAGCAGGGCCAGCGCGCCGACGATGACGCGAAATCTGGCGAGTGAAATCGTCATGTCATATTCCTCCTGCGAGGTGCGCATCACATGACGCACTCGCGCTCGATTGCGGTACCGTCAGCGTCAAGACGCGATGGTCTCGCGATAGGCTGTCTTCCAGCCCCATGCGCCGGAGCCGTAGCCGCGCGTCAGTACGCGCTCCTTGTAGATCTGCGCGATGAT
>DATEKY010000476.1:0-7566 GCA_035277225.1 Xanthobacteraceae bacterium | reverse complement strand
ATGCGTATAGGGCGCGGCCGACAGCAGGATCGACGTCCGGTCGATCTCGAGTTCGTCGGCGCTGCGCGACGCGTTGAACAGGAAGCGCGCATAGTCGACCGGCACGCCCTTCGGCGCAGCGGTCGTGCCTGACGTGTAGAGCAGCACGAAGCGATCAGTCGCGTCGACCGGCGGCAGCGCGGCTTCATCGGCGGGTGTTGCGGCGACCGACGCGAACGAGGTCGTACCTGGCATCGGCGCCCCGACCGCGATGACGTGCCGCAGATTCGGCAGCTTCGGCTTGCGCGATAAAATGACTTCGGCCGGCGAGGCGTCCTTGCCTTGCGCGAGGCACACGGCCGCGGCGGCGCGGCTGTGCGCGAGCAGCGTTTCCACCTCGGCGCCGCGATACGGCATATGGATCGTCTGCAAGGTCGCGCCGATATAACCGGCGGCGAGATAGCAGGTGACAAACTCGACGCCGTTCGGCAGTTGCACTGCCACGATATCGCCCGGACCGAGGCCAAGCCCGCGAAAACCCGCCGCAAGCGACAGCGCGCGCGCATGCAGGTCCGCGTAGGTGAGGGGAGCGCCCGCGCCGACGACCGCGGCCTGCGATCCCGCTTCGCGGGCGAGGCGCCCGACGCAATCGCGCAGCGTCGCGGTCCACTCCATCGCTATGCCCGCGCCGGCGTGGTGCGCCCGAGCCCGCCGTAGAGATCGAGCATGCGCTCGCGCCAGACCGCCAGTGCATCACCCGGCTCGAGGATGTCGACCGGCGCGACGATGCGCGCCCATTGCAGCGGGCTGAACACGATGTAGTCCGCATAGGCCGGCTGCGATCCGCTGATGAAGGGCTGCGAACGCAAGGACCCGCGCACCGGATCGAACAACCGGCGCAGTGCCACGATGTCCTTCTCGCGGTTGGCGGATAGTTCTTCCAGCGTCTTGCCGAACGCCTTCTCGATGGTGCGGCGCATGTGCGCCGCATCGCCGTCATCCACGATGCCCTGCAGGTCGATCATGAACAGCGACACGAGGCGCGGCACGATGGTGCGATCGACCCAGGAATTCATGAAGCGCGAGAGCGACTGTCCGATCTCCCCGCCGAACAGCGGCTTATCGGGATACTTCGCCTCGAGGTGCTGCGCGATGCGGAACGAGTCGTGGATCGTGTCCTCGCCGTCGATGAGGATCGGGACCTTGTCCTGCTTGCTGAATGCGATCGCGGCCTTGTCGCTGACGCGCACCGGCCTGTATTCGGGCGTCAGCCCCTTGTGCGCGAGCGCGTACCGCGCGCGCCAGGAAAAGAGGCTGTAGCGGCGGTCATTGAGCCCGCCGAGCTCGTACAGTGTCAGTGCCATGCTGTCCCCGCGTGAAGGCGCCGATTGTACGTGACCGGAATGCGCCGGCCAATCGACGCCCGGTTGTCTCGCTAGCGCTGCATGAAGGCGTCGAACGCCTGCATGTCGGGCGAGCGGCGGCTGGTCGCCTTGCGGGCGAAATCGATGAAGGCCTGCAGCGGCGCCGGGACCTGGCGGCGGCTCGGATAGAAGATGTAGAGACCCGAATAGCCGGTCGCCCAGTCGGGCATCAGCAGGATCAACTGCCCGGCCGCGATGAAGCGTGCGACCATGCCGAGCGGCACATAGCCGACGCCGACGCCGTTCACCGCAGCGGTCACGACGTTCTGCGCCTCGTTCACGATCAGCCGCCCCTGCGGTTCGATCTCGACGCGCTCGCCGTTCTTCGCGAACTCCCAGGGGCGGATCGACTCGTCGAACTTCCAGCGATGCCGGATGCAGCTGTGTTGCATCAGATCCTGCGGCACGCGCGGCACCTCGCGCTCCTTCAGGTACTCGGGTGACGCGACGCAGGCGAGGTTGATGCGATCGAACAGCTTGATCGCGATCATGTCGCGCTCGATCAACTCGCCGATGCGCAGGCCCGCATCGAAGCGGTTCGCCACCAGGTCGAGCCGCGAGTCGTCGCTCACGGCATCGAGCGTGATCTCCGGATAGGCGGCGAGGAACGGCGCGATCATCGGCGCGAACACGGTCGTGGCGATCGCGCGCCCCATGGTGAGCCGCAGCGTCCCCATCGGCTTGTCGCGGAACGCGTTCACCTCGCCGACCGCGTGCGCGACGTCATCGAGCGCGGGCTGCAGCCGCGCGAGCAGCCGCTCGCCGGCCTCGGTCGGCGCGACGCTGCGCGTGGTGCGGTTGAGCAGGCGCACGCCGAGCCGCTCCTCCAGCGCGCGGATGGTCTGGCTCAGGGTCGAAGGTGCGATGCCGAGCCGCGCCGCGGCCTTGGCGAAATTGCGCTGCTCGGCGACCGCCACGAAGGCGGTGAGCTCGGCGAAGTCGGTCCCGCGCATTGTTTGCTCCGGACGAATATCGGAGCTCGATTTTATCAGGAAATCCGGACAGTCGCGAAAGATACCTTAAGCCTATGTTCTTTCCCTATTTTCTGAAAACCGGCGCGATCCTTGGAATCCGTGTCGCATCAGACTGCCGCGAGGTTCAAGGCAAATTATGCGTGGAAAGCGCATGACCAATTCAAATTATAGCGGATTATCGGATCAATCGACCTCCGGCATATACGCCCCATCAACGCGGTTCGAGACGGACCGCACAAACCCCGCCTCCCAGGGAGGCACAACAGACAGGAGACTACCATGCTGAAGACCATCCTCACCGCCGCCCTCATCCTCGGCGCCACCTCTGCGTTCGCCTCGGAGTTCGACGGCAACCTGCAGAACCGCTACCCGCATGCGGGCGCGCAGATCCTCGTGAGCAAGCCCGTCGCAATGCCGACGGCTCCGGCCGGCTCGCTCGACATCGCGGGCCAGACCTTCGGCGGCGGCTACTAAGCCTCTGCTTCTTCTCTCTCTTCTGGGCAAACCCGGTGCCGGACACGGCGCCGGGTTTTTTCGTCGTCTCGCGCGCCGCGCGACTCGTTGCGTCGCACCAGGGGCATCCGAGGTTCAACGGAAACTGTTCGTCGGAAGCGCATGACCAATTCGAATTATAGCGGATTATCGGATCAATCGGCGTGAGGCATATACGCGCCATCAACGCGGTTCGAGACGGACCGCACCAAACCCCGCCTCCCAGGGAGGCACAACAGACAGGAGACTACCATGCTGAAGACCATCATCACCCTCGCCCTCATCCTCGGCACGACCTCGGCGTTCGCGTCGGAATTCGACGGCAACCTGCAGAACAAGTTCCCGCAGGCCGGCACCGTGCTCGTGACGAAGTCCGTCGCGATGAAGGCGGCTCCGTCGAGCCACCTGGACATCGCCGGTCAGACCTTCGGCGGCGGCTACTAAGCCGTTGCGTCCACTCCTCTGGGACAGGCCCGGCGCCGGAAACGGCGCCGGTGCCGTTTTGGAGGCGCGGGCTCAACCGACAGGAGACTTGTCATGCGAATTGTCATGATCGCGTTCGTATCCTTCATGATCCTGTGCGCCGTCTCGGCGGTGCGTGCGGACGAAACGTCGATCGATCGGGCTGGCGACGCGATGCGCAATCACGGGCCCGTCGTGCAGCAGCCGCTGACGACGAAGGCCGCAATCCTCGGCGGCTCCGTCGCCACCGCGTCATGGACCGATCGCGCGTCGTTGACCTTCGGTGGTGGCTTCTAAGCCACCACCATCCTGAGCGTCTCTCTCCGAGACAAACCCGGCGCCGTGACGCCGGGTTTTTTCATGTCAGCTTCGGCAGGCTCTGCTTCACCTTGCCGACGTCGGCCCACGGATCCTTCTTCAGCGCGCCGAGGCGGCGGCCGATGTTGAGCATCGTGAACTTGTTCGGCGCGAGCTTCGGTCCGAGCTCGTCCCAGTCGACCGGCGTCGAAATCGCGGCCCCGGGCCGCGCGCGTGTCGAATAGGCGACGATGGCCGTCGCGCCGCGTCCGTTGCGCAGATAGTCGAGAAAGATCTTTCCCGTTCGGATGCTCTTGGTCATCTTCGAGACATAGCGGTCGGGCTCGTCCGCCGTCATCGCCAGCACCATCGCGTGCGCGAAGTCCTTGGTCTCGTCCCACGGCGTGCCGTTGGTCGGCACCACGACGTGCAGGCCCTTGCCGCCGGTGGTCTTCACGAAGCTCTTCAGCTTGACGGCGGCGAGGCGCTCGCGCAGGTCGCGCGCGGCCTTGTTCACGTCGGCCCATTTCACCTCGTCGCCCGGATCGAGATCGAACACGATCCGGTTGGCGTGCTCGACGTCGCCGATGGTCGAGCCCCACACATGAATCTCGAGCACCCCGGCCTGCACCAGCGTGAGCAATCCTTCGAGGTCCTCGACGTAGATCAGCTCTTCGCCTTCGGCGTCCTTGTGGCGCTTGATGTGGTCGCTGATCAGGCCGGCCGCGGCGTGCTTCTGGAAGAAGCATTGCCCGTCGATGCCTTCCGGACAGCGCACCAGCGCCAGCGGCCGGTTTATCAGATGCGGCGCGATGTGATCCCACACCGACGTGTAGTAGTCGGCCAACTGCTGCTTGGTGATGCTGCCGTCCTTCCAGTAGACGCGGTTCGGATGGGTGAGCTTCACCGGCCCGGCGTCTGACTTCGCCTTGGTCGTGGTTTGCGCTTTGGCTGTGGTCTGCGGTTTCGCGGCCTTTTTCGCCTTCGATTTGGTCGGCATCGGCGTCTCCCGCACGATTTCCTTCGCGGGCTTGTCTTCGCGCAGCCCCTTGAAGGCGGCATGTCGCACATGGCCCTGTGCGGTGAATCCCGCGAAGGTGATTTCGGCGACAAGCTTCGGCTCGACCCAGATGCCCTTGCGGCCGCGCTCTTCTTCGGGAAGCTTTCCGAATGCCGGATCGGCGCGGCGCAGCGGCTGCAGCTTCTTCCAAAGCTCGCGCGCGGTCTCCATCGTGTAGCCGGTGCCCGAGCGGCCAGCGTAATGCAGCTTGCCGTCCTTGTTGTAGCCGAGCACGAGCGCGCCGATCGCGCCCTTGATGCTCGACGCGTCCTTGTAGCCGACGATCACGAATTCCTGGTTCGCTCCGACCTTGGACTTCACCCAGTCATCGTGTCGTCCCGGCCGATAGGGGGCGTCGCGCCGCTTCGAGATCAGGCCTTCAAGCTTGTGCTCGCGGGCGTATTGCATCATCTGCGAGCCGGGGGCTTCGAAGTGCTCGCTCAGTCTCAGCACGCCGTTGCGGTCGGCGCCGTCGAGCAGCTTCGCCAGCGCGGCCTTGCGCGCGACCAGCGGCTTGTCGAGCAGCGGCACGCCATCGAGCTGCAGCAGGTCGAACACGTAGTAGACGAAGCGGTCGACCTTCTTGTGCTTGAGCGCATCCTGCAATGACGAGAAATCGCTGACGCCGTCCTTCTCGACCACGACCTCGCCGTCGATCACCGCGCTGTCGGCGTCGAGCGTCGCCAGCGCATCCGCGACCGGCTTGAACTTGTCGGTCCAGTCGAGCGCCTTGCGCGTGAGCAGCCTGGCCTTGCCGTCGGCGAGCAAGGCCTGCATGCGGTAGCCGTCGAACTTCACCTCATGCACCCACTGCGCGCCGTTCGGTGCCGTGTCGTGCAGGGTCGCAAGCTGCGGCTGAACGAAAGCGGGCAGGGCGGATCGCGCCGGCTTCTCGCGCAGCACGTCGGCGGCTGCCAGTTGCGCGCGCGATTTGGATTTTTTCGATGATGTTTTCTTTGCCGTCTTCTTGGCGGCGCCTTTCTTCGCGGTCTTCTTCGCTTTCTTGATCTGCTTGACGTTCTCGGCGACCGATTTGTTCGACTGCCAGACCGCGTCGCCCTCGGCCTTCGCGATCGTCTCGAGCGTGCGTCCGCTCACGACCGATTTCGGCTTTTCCTCGAGGATGTCCGGATCGCCGGGAGCGCGCGCGGCCTCGTCCTCGGCCTTGATCAGCAGCCAGTTGTCGCGCGTCTCGCCGCGCCGCCGCTGCATCCGCACCAGATGCCAGCGTCCCGAAAGCTTCTTGCCGTCGAGCGAGAATTCGAGATGCCCCTTCGCCAGACCCTTGTGCGGATCGAATTCGGGCGTCCAGCTTCCGCGATCCCAGATCAGCACCGTGCCGCCGCCGTACTGCCCCTTCGGGATGGTGCCCTCGAACGCGTTGTATTCGACCGGATGATCCTCGACCTGGACGGCGAGGCGTTTCTCGCCCGGTACGAGGCTCGGACCGCGCGTCACAGCCCAGCTCTTCATCACGCCGTCGAGCTCGAGCCGCAGATCGTAGTGCAGCCGCGTCGCCGCATGCTTCTGGATCACGAAGGCGTCGCCGCCGCGCTTGACCTTGCCGCCGCGCGGCTCCGACGTGACGTCGAATTTGCGCTTCTTGCGATAGACCTCGAGCGCCACTGAGTCAGCTCGCCTTCTTCAGTTTCTTCGGTTTCGCGGTTTTCTTCTTCGCGGGAGCGCGCTTCGCGCTGGTGCGGCCGGATTTCGGCGCGGCCTCGCCCTTGCCGCCCTGCACCGAGCGGCGCAGCGCATCCATCAGGTTGATGACGTTGGAGGGCTTCGGCGTCGACACGGCCGGCGGCTCCTTGCCGGCGCGCTTCGCCTTGATCAGCGTGCTCAGCGCGTCCTCGTAGCGGTCCTCGAACTTCTCCGGATCGAAGTGCCCCTTCTTCTGCTGCAGGATGTGCTCGGCGAGCTGCAGCATGTCGTTCGGCACTTTGACGGTCGGGATCTCGTCGAAGTACGCGTCTTCCTTGCGCACCTCGGACTTGTAGCGCAGCGCGGTCGCGGCGATCCCCTTGCCGCGCGTCTGCAGCATCAGCAGCCGCTCGCGCCGGTGCATCACGACGCGGCCGAGCCCGACCATGTTCTTCTTCTTCATCGCCTCGCGGATCACCGCGAACGCCTCGTAGGCGACCTCGTCGTTGGGCACGATGTAGAAAGACTCGTCGAGATAGATTTCGTCCACCTCGGCGCGGTCGACGAACTCCTCGATGTCGATCGTGTGCGTGGACTCGAGCGCGACCTCGTCGAGCTCGTCCTCCTCGAGCAGCACGTAGCGCCCGTCGTCGACCTCGTAGCCTTTGACCTTGTTCTCGTTCTCGACCACGTCGCCGGTCTCGGAATCGATCGCCTGGTTGCGGATCCGGTTGCCGGTTTCGCGGTTGATGATGTTCAGGCGTATCCGGCTCGAGGTGCTCGTTGCGGTGTACATCGCCACCGCGCACGAGACGAGCGACAGCTTGAGATAGCCTTTCCAGGTGGGACGGGGTGCCATGATGGTCACTCGACTCGCATGCAAGGGGTGGAACGCGTCCGCCTCCGGCGGGGTTCCCCGACATCATGCCCGATCAATGACTTAGCTGATAGGGCGGCGCCGCCGCCATTAAGCCTGATTTGCGCTTTGTCTTCCTTCTGGTGTAAGGCACGGTAAATATTACGCCTTTCCGGCCCCTTGAAGGCCGGCGCAATGCGTGGAGAAGAAGCGCGTGTCAGAGTCCTCGAAAACGCCGCTGCTCGATCAGTGCTCGACCCCTGAAGACCTCCGCCGTCTCGATCAGTCGCAACTGCGTCAGCTCGCCGACGAGCTGCGTCAGGAGACGATCGACGCCGTGTCGATCACCGGCGGACATCTCGGCGCCGGCCTCGGCGT
>DATEKY010000475.1:0-12191 GCA_035277225.1 Xanthobacteraceae bacterium | reverse complement strand
TTGCCCATCGCGGCATGCAGCAGCAGCAGCGTGTCCGGCTTGCGCCAGGGGTCGGTGAAATCGTCGACGTAGTAGGCGAGCTTGAGGCCGTCAGCCGTCGTGAAGGTACCGTTCATGGGCGTTGCGACTCGATGGTTGTTGTTGGTGGCGATGGCAGAGTTTTGGCGACCGTGGCGACCGGGAAGCCGCGGCTTTCTTCTTTTTCAGGGACGCATCGCTCCGACTATAAGCATGGACGCACCATGGGGCCAATGCGGTTCCCGGCCACGACCGGCGACGCCGAACCGCAGACCGGCAGACAGCAAATTGTGACGGTCGTCACATCCGCCTTCGCGGGTGTGTGAGACCACCGACGTCCGGACGCTCACTGCGAGCGGGCCTGGGGCGGTCGAAGACGACACCCCATCACCTGAAAAAGGGGAAAGACCATGGCTACCCTCGGTGTGAATAGCTTCAATATCTCCTTCGCCAGCACGCTCATCGGTACCGCGAGCGCCGACAACATCTACGGTTTCGGCGGCAATGACGTCCTTTGGGGCGGCTTCGGCAACGACTACATGAGTGGCGGCAGCGGCGACGATCAGCTCTACGCCGGCGACGGCACCTGGAACTACAACTACTGGGGCAATGACACTGCTCTGGGCGGAGACGGCAACGACTGGATCAATTTCTACTACACGCTCAGCGACGTGAAGATCTACGGCGACCAGCTGTCCTATGCGGACGCGTCGACTCTCGGCACCTATGGCGACGGCCGGGACACCATGTACGGCGGGTGGGGCAACGACGAGATCGTGGGCGGTGGCGGCAACGACACCATCTACGGCGGCGCCGGGAGGGACATGATCGCCGGTGACTACTGGCAGCGCAACGCACCCGGCTTCAATGGCAGCGACATCATCGTCGGCGGCCAGGGCAACGACTATATCGTCACCGGCGGTGGTGATGACACGATCGTCATCAACAATGGCGACAGCTATGCCTGGTACGGCGGTGGCAGCATGGACACGATCGTGGACTTCAACAGCATCCATGATCACATCGACCTGCCCGGCCAGGTGTACTCATGGAACTACATCGAAGCGTACATGACGTACGGCGGCTGGGATAACGCCGTCACCGCCGCCAACTCGTACCTGAAGACGTGCGACTACGTCTTCCTCACGGACCGCTCGAACGGATATCTGTTCGCCGACACCAACGGCGACACCTATGCGGACATCGGCGTCCTGCTGGCCGGTCAGACCTCTCTGAACGACTTCTCGTACTACAACATCGTCTGATCGGTGTCGGCGGCGGCAGCCAAGGGCTGCCGCCGCACGATTCGCGCAGAAGCGAAATGGGAATTCGACGCTCGCCGAATGCAGGCTGCGCGGGCTCAGATTTCGCGCCGGTCTGGAAACAGCCTGCGCGACCTTCAATAAAGCGAAATGCCCGCCTTGCGGGCGGGCATTTCAACGGCGCAACGAGATGGCGGTCAGCAACCGCGGCAGATGTTGTGGACGCTCTTTGGCGCGATCGAGAGCTCGTGGATGCGCTGCTCGCGCTTAACGGCGTCTTGAATATCGGCCTTCGTTGCCGGAGCGGCTTGCGCGGCGGTCGCGGCGATGATCACGATGGCGATGTACTTGAGCATGGCTGTTCCCCTTTGTTTCGCTGAAGGACGCGCGTTCCGGAAAACTTCCCGGAGACATCCTTGACTTCACCCAAGGAGCTTGGGGCCGGCGCGAGGAATGTTCTGTGCCGGTCGTCACAGAAAGGCGGTTTCGATCGCGGCCGTCGGCCCGGCCGGCCGCAGGCCCTGCCCGACGCGGTGGGGTCAAAAACATGGCATAGTCGCCGAGGACGGGCTGGACATGGTCGAACCGATCGGGGGGCTCGCATGAGAACCGCTACGACATCGGCGTTTGCGATGGCCGGCGCTCTGGTCTGCGCGGCACCGGTTCTTGCGCAGGCGCCCGTCGCGCTGGTGCGGGAGGTGCACGGGGGTCCCGCAGGCGTGGAGCTCATGGGCTATGTCGCGGCCGGCAAGGTGATCAGGCTCGGACCGCAGGAGTCGATCGTGCTCGAGTACCTGAAGTCCTGCCGGCGCGAGAGGATCAGGGGCGGCGTCGTGACCGTCGGAGCCGAGCAAAGCGAGGTGCAGGGCGGCGAGGTCACGCGCAACGCGATCCCGTGCAGCCGCGGCAACATCAAGCTCACAGCGGAGCAGGCGAACCAGAGCGCCGGAGTGCCCATTCGCTCCGCCCCGACGCCCGCGCCGGGACCGGCCGCGCTGGTCGAGGAAGTGCGCGGGACGCCCGCGGGTGTCGCGTTCATGGACTATGTCGCGGCCGGCAAGGTGATCAGGCTCGGGCCGCATCAGTCGATCGTGCTCGGCTACCTCGGGTCTTGCTGGCACGAGACGATCAAGGGCGGCATCGTGACCGTCGGAGCCGAGCAAAGCGAGGTGCAGGGCGGCGAGGTCTCACGCCAGAAAGTCATGTGCAACGGCGGCAAGATCGCGCTCACCCCCGGGCAGGCGAACCAGAGCGCCGGAACGACCGTTCGGGCGCTGGACCCCAAACCGGCCCTGACGCTCTACGGCCTCTTCCCGGTCGTCGAAGCGGATGGCGGTACGCTGACTCTCGTGCGCGTCGATCGCGAGGGCGAATACCACGCTGCGAACATACCGATGAAACACGGCACGCGAAGATCGTTCTTCGATTTCGCGAGGACGAAGAGAGCGCTCGCCGCGGGAGGAACCTATCGGGCGAGCATCGGCGCGCGGCGGATCCTGTTCCGGGTCGATCACGATGCCAAAGCACGCGACGTTCCGATCATCAGCCGCCTGCTGCGCTTCCCGCCGGCCAGTTGATCGTTGAGCCACCCCATGGTCCGCCGGCGTGACGCACTCGTTGCCGTGGTGATCGCGATCGCCGCCGGCATCGCCGCGGCGTCGCCCGCGTTCGGCCTGCTGCATGGCATGTCGATCGATGCGCTCACCGCGTTGCGCTGGTTCGCGTTCGGGCCGGCACGCGCTCCTGCCACCTCGCCCACCGTGATCGTCGCACTCGACGAGGAAGCCTACCGCACGCCGCCGTTCATCGGCACGCCGGGCGTGTTCTGGACGCGCGAGATCGGCCGGGTCGTGACGGCGGTCATCGACGGCGGCGCGAAGGTCGTCGGCTTCGACGTCGTTTTTCCGACCTCGATCGAGCAGTCCGAGCTCCCATTCCGCGACGAGACGCTGGGCGCGAAGCTGCGCGGATTCGACCGCGATTTCCTGCGCGCGCTCGCGACGGCGAGCCAGTCCGGCAAGATCGTCCTCGGCCAGGTCCAGCACCAGGATCAGCCCATCCTGCCGTCGCCCGGCCAGCGCGCCGCGGTCGGTCACATGCGCAACATCAGGGCGCTGAACGTCTACACCGACCGCGACAACGTGGTGCGGCGGGTGCCGCTGACCTTCGAGGTTGACGGGGCGACGGTGCCCTCGATGGCCGTGGAGCTGGCGGCGCGCGCGCAAGGCGCCGCGCCGGAACGCACGGCCGACGGCGCCATGACGCTGGCCGGCTACCGCATACCCGGCGCCGTCACGAATACGATGACGCTCAATTTCGAAGGCGGCGCCGACGACATACCGACCTACTCGCTCGGCGACCTGCGTGCCTGCGCCGAGAAGGGCGACACGGACTTCTTCCGCCGCCATTTCGAGGGAAAGGTCGTACTCGTCGGCGCTCTGCTCGATGCCGAAGACCGCAAGCTCACCTCGAAACGCTTCGCGACCGCGGTGGAAGGCACGCGGTCGGCGCGTTGCGCGCTCGCGGCGCCGCCCGCAGCCGAGCGGTTCGTCCGGGATTCGATCGCCGGGGTCGCGGTGCACGCGACGGCGGTGAACAATCTGATACGCCGCGACGCGCTGTTCGAATTCGGGCCGGCCGGCAGCATTGTCGCCGCCGCGCTGTTTGCCGCGCTCGCCGCAGCGGCGGCATTGATGCTGGCTCCGGTGTCCGCCGCCCTGGCCTATCTCGGTCTCGCCGCCGCATGGACGGGCGGCGCCGTCTTGGTGTTCCGGCACGCCGTCGCGGTCCCGCTTGCCGAGCCGCTGATCGCCGGGCTTCTCGCGCTCGGCGCAACGATCGGCTACCGCTTCGTCACGGCCGACAAGGACAAGCGCCTGCTGCGCCAGAGCTTCGCGCTCTATCTCGCCCCCGAGGTGATCGAGAAGCTGATGGCGTCACGCCGGCCGCCGGCGCTCGGCGGCGAGATGCGCAGCGTCACGGAGTTCTTCTCCGATCTCGCCGGCTTCTCGTCGTTCGCCGAGACCATGACGCCGCGCGAACTGGTGGCGCTGATGAACACGTATTTCGCGGCGATGACCGAGGTCATCGAAGCGCACGGCGGGTTCGTCGACAAATACATCGGCGACGCCATCGTGGCGGTCTTCGGCGCGCCGCTCGACGACGGCGATCATGCGGTCCATGCGGTGCGGGCGGCGATCGCATGTGGCAAGCGGCTGGACGAGCTCAATCGGACCACGCCGGCACTGAAGGGCCGCGGGCTCAGGTGCCGGATCGGCCTGAACACCGGCGAGGCGCTCGTCGGCAATATCGGCTCGCACCGCCGGTTCAATTACACCGCGATGGGCGACACGGTGAACCTCGCGGCGCGGCTCGAGCGTGCCAACAAGCATTACGCCACGACGATCATGGCCGGTGAAACGACGGTGTCGCTCACCGGCACGGCGTTCCTGTGGCGCGAGCTCGACGCGGTGCGCGTCAGGGGCCGGGCCGGATCGGTCAAGGTGTTCGAGCCGCTTGCGGCCGCCGGAGAGGAGGCCGTGGCTGAGACAACGCGCGCCGCCGTCTATGCCGAGGGCCTCGCCTGCTGGCGTGCGCGCGACTTCGCCGGCGCCGCCGCGCGCTTTGGGCAGATCGCCGCCGACGATCCGCCGGCGCGGTTGTTCCTGGAACGGGCTTCGGCATTCGTGCGCTCCCCGCCTGGCCCGGGCTGGGAGCCGGTCACCGTGCTCGAAGGCAGCTAGCTAACCGCCCAGGCTGTCGGGCTCGCGCGTTGCCTGCGAGTGCAAGGCATCCAGCGTCCGCGCGTGCTGGCCGTGAAGGAAAATCGCGAGCTGTTGCCGGATCGCTTCGCCCTGCGAATTCACCGCGGCCTCGAACAGGTCGTGTTGCGCTTCCTGCGGCAGACGGCTCCAACATCGTGCGACGGCGTGACCGAGTGCGCGCGAGATCTTGTCCGCGGCATCGGGCGGCAGTGCTGCGTTAGCCTGGAAAGCTGGGGTCATGTCTGCCGCTCCCTGGCACGCTCCCTTTCAAGAGCCGGGTTGAAGCGGGGGATTTTCGGTCACGTCGACCTCCCGAGCAAGAGCCCGAGCTGACCTTGCGGCCCATTGAGGCGATTGCGGACTTCGCTACAGTGGCCGCCGTTTTGGAAGCCATGGGAAGCAGCGAAGTGACGACAGAGCAGGAGAATGCAGCGTTTCAACTCGAAGAGGCGACCATCGCCCAGCTGCATGACGCGATCCGGTCGGGCAAGACCACGGTGGTCGAGGTCGTCCGGCGGTACATCGATCGCGCGCGCGCCTACAACGGCGTTTCAAGCCTGCTGGTGACCGAGGACGGCGCGGCCGTAGCCGAGGCGATCGGGGCGGTACGCGCGACCGCGCCGCTGCGCTTTCCCACCGAGACCGTGAGGGCCTCGACGATCCTGCCGGACCTCGACAAGTATCAGGGCCCGCCGCTGGAATTCGGCCGCATGGAGCCGACCGCTTCCGATCCCGGGGTGCAGCAGCAGTTCGGCATGATCGTCGGCAAGCCCAACGCCGGCCAGGTCAATGCGATTGGCACGTTCAACATTCGCGGCGAGCGCTCGGTGACCTGCAAAGGCGATTTCGATCGTCACCCGTCGATGGGGCCGTTGCCGAAGGGCGCGCCGCCGGCGTGCGAGTTCTTCCGGCGGCTGCCCGATGCGCTGGAGCGCGCGGCCGAGCTCGACGCTGAATTCGGAGCAAATCCCGACCTTGAAAAAATGCCGATGTACGGCGTCGTGTTCTCGTTCAAGGACTCGTTCGACACGGCTGACATGCGCTCCACCGGTGGCGGCGATGCGGCTTACGACATGGACTTCCCGGCACGCGACCACGTGCTGGTCGATCAGCTGCGCCGCAAGGGCGCGATCATCTTCGCGAAGGCGGTCAATACCGAATACAACGGCCGCGCCGGCGATCCGGGAGGGCGTCATGTGCGCAACAAGGTGCTGGCCTCGACGCTGGGCTACCAGCGCAGCACCTGGGCCGGCAATCCGTCGAACCCCTATGATACGCGGCGTGCGGCCTCGCTCGGCTCCAGCTCCGGCTCGGCACTCTCGGTCAGCATCAATCTGGTGATGGCGAGCTTGGGGGAGGAGACTCGCGCGTCCTGTCGCGGTCCGTCCAATCACAATGCAGTCGCGCTGATCCTGCCGCACAAGGCGATGCTCGGCTTCAACGGCGGCGCGATCGGGGCTGACATCTATTGCGACCGCAGCGGCATTCATGCGCGCTCGATCGTCGACTGTGCCAAAATCCTCGATGCGTTGAAGGATCCGGTCGAGGGTTACTACGATCCGCGCGATTCCTACACGACCGTGCCGCGTTCGTCCGTTCTCGCCACGCCGTACGCCGACCACGTCACGATGCCCGGCACGCCCGGTGCGCTGGCGGGCATGCGCATCGGCGTGATCCGTGAATCGATGGTCTATCCGAAAGGCTCCAAGACGGCACAGCCGATCGTCTCGGCCGCGACGCGGGAGATCAAGGATGTGCTCGCCGGCAAGCTCGGCGCGACCTTGGTGGAATCGACCGACCCGCTGTGGACGCGCGATCCCGATATCGAGGTCATGACAGTCGACTACCGGCGCGCGCTTGCCCAGCTTGTTCCCCTCTTCATGCCGGATCTGCTGTTCCGGCTCGGAAAGGATGGCCAGCCGGTATTCAAGGAGTTCGCGGCCGCCATTGTGCCGACCGAATTCCTGCCGGGCCGCACATTCGGCAGCGGCACGATGCAGCCGATCGACTATTGCGTCGCATTGGCGGAAGGACGCGTCGCGCCGCCGTCGAACCTCGATCTCGGCACGATTCAGAATCAAGAGCTCGCCAACACGTTTCGCTTCCATATTTCGCAGTACTTGATGCGGCGGGCAGCGGACTGGAAAGCAGCCGGCTACGAGGAAACCCTGTCAGATTGGGCAGCCTTGAATGCGCGCTCCAAGTTCTGGGGCGACGACCAGCGCGCCGCCTTCAAGAACTGGGAGGAAGTGGCCGACCCCCGCAACAGGCTCGACGGTCGTCAAGGCGTCAACGAACGCATCATGCTGCGCGAACTGCTGCGGCGCGCCGACATGATGGTGATGCTGGAGAACAAGCTCGACGCTCTGGTGCGCCTGCATACGCCATGGGCGCCGGGGCTGATCGGCCATCCGCATCAGTACGACATCCCGAGCAATCTCAGCCCGGAATCCCTGAGCGGGCCGAATGCCGGCTTGACCGAGGTGCTAATCCCGGCGGGCTATGTGACGACCACCTATGACCCGGTGTTCAAGCTGAGCGAGGACGGCAAGCGCTACCTGTCGGCGCCGTCGGACGTACCGACGGCTCTTGCCGCGCCCGGCTTGCCGTTCTCGCTGGTGTTCCGCTGCGAGCCGGGCCGGGAGGACGTCATCCTCAGGATCGCGTCCGCCTATGAGGCAGCCTCCAAACGCCGCGTGCCGCCACCGGCCTTTGGTCCGCTCTAAGCGGCCTGGCCTGCGTCGATCGCCGCGAGCACTTTCGGCGGCGACATTGGAAGCTCGGTCAGCCGCCGGCCGACCGCACGCTCGATCGCGTTGGCGATCGCAGCCATCGGCGGACAGATGTTGACCTCGGCGACGCCCTTGGCGCCGTACGGGTGGCCCGGATTCGGCACCTCGACCATGACCGGCTCGATCATCGGCAGATCGGAGGCGACCGGAATTCGATAGTCGAGGAAGCCTGGATTTTCCAGGCGTCCCTTCGAATCGTAGATGTACTCCTCGTTGAGCGCCCAGCCGATGCCTTGCACGACGCCGCCCTGGATCTGCCCCTCGACGTAGCTCGGGTGGATGGCGCGGCCGACGTCCTGAGCCGCGACGAAGCGCAAGATCGTCACCTTGCCGGTGTCGGGATCGACCTCGATGTCACAAAATTGGGTCGCGAACCCGGGCGCGACTGCGGCGGGATTGACGCCCGCGGCAGCGACGATCGGCCCGCCGGTGGAAGCGCGCTTGGCCGCGATTTCCCTGATCGACATCGGCTTGAAATCGCCGACGTTGCTGCTGGCCGGCTTGGCGTGGCCGTCCTCCCACACCACTGCCTCGGGATCGACGCCCCAGGTCTTGGCGGCGCGCTTGCACATATCCTGGATCACGATCTTCGTGGCATCGACGACGGCCATGCCGGTCGCGAACGTCACACGCGAGCCGCCGGTCACGTGCGTGTAGCCGACCGACGCTGTGTCGGCGACGATCGGGCGCACCTGGTCGTAGTCGACGCCCAAAGTCTCGGCCGCCATGATCGCCATCGAGGCACGCGAGCCGCCGATGTCCGGACTGCCGGTCGCCACCACAACGGTGCCGTCGTCGTTGACATGAACGGTTGCGCTCGACTCGCCGCCGCCGTTGAACCAATAGCCGGAGGCGACGCCGCGCCCCTGGTTCTTGCCAAGCGGCGCGTTGTAGCCCGGATGGTCGAGCAGCGCCTTGATGGTCTCGGCATATCCGTCGTGCGCAAGCTTGGCGCCGGACAGCATCTGCGTTCCCGCCCTTGCGGCGTTCTTCAGCCGCAGCTTCAGCGGGTCCATGCCGATCTTCTGCGCCAGCGTATCGAGCACGCTCTCGACCGCGAATGCGCCGATCGGCGAGCCTGGCGCGCGATAGGCCGCGACCTTCGGGCGGTTGGACACGACATCGTAGCCGACCGCGCGGGCATTCGTGATGTCGTAGGGAGCAAACGCGCACATGCACGTGCTCATGAACGGCGAGCCGGGGAATGCGCCTGCCTGCAGCTTGAACAGCCCTTCGGCGGCGGTGATCGTGCCGTCGCGCTTGACGCCGATCTTCACCGTCATCGACGCGCCCGAGGTCGGGCCGGTGGCCCTGAATACGTCCTCGCGACTCATGACGACTTTCACGGGATGGCCGGACTTGCGCGCCAGCGTGACGGCGACCGGCTCGACGTAGACGACGGTCTTGCCGCCAAAAGCGCCGCCGATCTCCGCCGGATAGACGCGCAGGTCGCCGACCTTCATGCCGAGCAGCTGCGCCGTATAGGCGCGCACGACGAAATGTCCCTGGCTCGAACTCCAGAGCTCGCACTGGCCGTCGGCGTCGAAGCGGGCCACGCAGCCCTGCGGCTCGATATAGGCCTGGTGCACCGCGGCAGTCTTGAACGACATTTCGACGATCTCGTCGGCCGCCGCGAATCCGGCCACCACATCGCCGAGCTTGAATTCGTTGCGTTTGGCGATGTTGGACGGCGCCGGCGCCGGTTCGACACCACGTGTGATCATGTCCTCGAACAGCAAGGGCGCGCCCGGCTTCATCGCCTCGTCGACGTCGATCACGTGCGGCAGCACCTCATAGTCGACCGCGATCAGCGCGAGGGCTTCGTCGGCGATGGTCTTGCTGGCGGCCGCCACCGCGGCCACTGCGTGGCCCTCGTAGAGCACCTTCTCCCGCGCCATGATGTTGCGCGTCATGTGCCAGAAGTTCTGCGCCACGCGTTCCGGGCCGACATACTCGAACTTCTGCTCGGGGAAGTCCGCGGACGTGATCACCGCCTTGATGCCCGGCAGCGCCGCCGCCTTCGAAATATCGATCGACCGGATGCGCGCGTGGGCATGGGGCGACCGGAGGATCCTGCCCACCAGCATGCCCGGCATTGCCAGGTCGGAGCCATATTGCGCCGTCCCCGTAACCTTCGGCACGCCGTCGGGACGAACCGGGCGGGTGCCCACCCACTTGAATGGCTTTACGGTATCCCGCGCGATGACATCGTTCACAGCACCCTCGCCTCGTCGCCGCGTTGCGCCTGCGTCAGGATAAGCGTCGCCCGAGCGGTGCCCAAATGCAAGCCGTCGCGCAAGACGGCCTGCGATGCGGTCCCTGATCGTCGTCGACTCCTCTTCGCCCTAGACCGCCAGCCGACGCTGGATTAGCGTCCCGCTTGGCTTATCCGGGAGACGCCAGTTCATGCTTGCCTATTCAGCCCCGTCGACGGTCGAGGAGGCCGTTCGTGCATTGGCCGGCGCCTCCGGCGTTGCGAAAGTCCTGTCCGGCGGGACCGATCTGCTGGTTCAGATCCGGTCTGGCCGAACCAGGCCCGCACTGATTGTCGATACCAAGAAGATCCCGGGAATCTCGGGCATCAGCGAGCGAGACGGCGGCTTTGTCATCGGTGCCGCCACACCCGGTGCGGTGATCGGCGAATGTGAACCATTAAAGAAGGCCTGGCCCGGGATCGTCGAGGCCACCAATCTGATCGGCTCGACCCAGGTGCAGGGCCGGGCGTCGCTGGCCGGCAATCTCTGCAATGCGTCGCCGGCGGCTGACAGCGTTCCGGCGCTGATCGCTGCCCGCGCGACCTGCGTGGTCGCAGGCACAAACGGCCGGCGCGAAGTCCCCGTCGAGACGATCGTCACCGGTCCCGGACGCACTTCCTTGAAACCGGACGAGTTCATCATCGAGTTTCACCTGCCCAAGCGCCCGGCGCGCTCGGCGGACGCCTATCTGCGTTTCATTCCGCGCACCGAGATGGACATTGCGGTGGTTGGCGCGGGCGTCAACCTCACGCTCGATCCGGGCGGCGTCTGCACGGACGCGAGGGTCGTGCTCGGGGCGGTCGCGCCGACCGCGGTGCTGGTTGCGGAGGCCGCCGCCGCTCTGATCGGGCGCAAGCTCGACGAGACGGCCCTCGCCGCTCTCGACCGCGCGGCTCGGCAAGCCTGCAAGCCGATCAATGACAAGCGCGGGACGATCGAGTACCGAACCAAGGTCGCAGGCGTGATGGCGCGCCGCGCGGCCGTCATCGCCTACGAGCGCGCCGGAGAGCGTCGATGAGCAAGCACCACGTCACCACCACCATCAATGGCGAGCCCACGGAGTTTCTGTGCGAGCCGCAGCTCACGTTGCTCGACGTGCTGCGCGACGAGCTCCGTCTCACCGGCAGCAAGGAAGGATGCAGCTCGGGCGACTGCGGCGCCTGCAGCGTGACGGTCGATGGCCGCCTGGTCTGCTCGTGCCTGATGCTTGCGGTCGAAGCCGAAGGCCGCGCGATCGAGACGGTCGAGGGCATGGCGCGGGGCCACGATCTCCACCCGCTGCAGCGCAAATTCCTCGAACATGCCGCGCTCCAGTGCGGCTTCTGCACGCCGGGCGTGCTGGTCGCAGCCAAGGCGCTGCTGGAGCGCAATCCGGATCCGACGGAAACCGAGACGCGCTACTGGCTCGCCGGCAATCTCTGCCGCTGCACCGGCTACGACAAGATCGTCCGCGCCGTCCTCGACGCCGCGGCCGAGTTGCGCGGAGAGGCGCAGCCCGCCCGGTAACGGGGCTCCTCGCAGAAGCGCTCAAGACGTCTTGCGCGCCGCTCGCCGCTCCGGCGCGGCGCGGATCGTGGTCTGCACGACCCTGCGGATCACCCGGACCAGTTCGTTGAGGCCCGCCGCAGGAATCCGCGCCGAGCAGGTCGCGAGAACGAGCCGGCGCGTGACCTCCGGTTCGACGAGCCGGCTGATCTGGAAAAGTCCTGCCTCGACCTCGGGCCGGACGGCCGGGTAGGGGAGGACGCTGTAGCCGTGGCCGTCCTGGACCAGAAGCCGGATCGAATTGAAGGCATCGGCTTCCAGTTTCATCGTCAATTGCACGCCGGCTTGGGCCGCAACCACCTCCATCAGGATGCGCAAGCCTTCGGAGCGGCCCGGCAGGATCAGCGGAAAGCGTCCGAGTTCGGAAACCGGCGTCGTCGCGGGTAGCCGCGGCGCGCCCGCGTGAGCGACCAAGTACATGCCCTCTTCGCATAACGGCTCGGTCGCCAGGCGCGGCATCGGCACGGTGTCATACAGGATCGCGATATCGATGCGCCGTGCCATCACCCATTCGAGGATCGGCCCGCTCGTGCTTTCCATCATGTGCAGCTGGAG
>DATEKY010000474.1:0-2889 GCA_035277225.1 Xanthobacteraceae bacterium | reverse complement strand
GGGTAGGGCGGTGCGACGCGCCGAGATCGAAGAGCAGAACCGTTATCTCCTGGAGCGCCAGCGCCAGTTCCGCGTGGCGGCCGATGTGGTCGCGGATGCCTGGATCGATTTCCCCGAGGTCCAGGCGGTTGCGGTGATCGGCTCTGTCGCAAAGCCGCTGTGGAAGGAAGTCCCGCGATTCCGGGAATTCCGTCGCGAGGGCATCGAGGTCTGGCACGAATGCCGCGACCTCGACCTGGCGCTGTGGATCGAGTCGCAGCACCGCCTCGGTGAACTCCGCAGGACGGCAGCCATTGCCTTGCTGAAAGCTTATCAGACCGGCGTCGGAATCAGCTTCGTGAGCCAACAGCTCGACGTGTTTCTGTTTGAACCTGGCAGCGATCGCTATCTGGGGCGGCTCTGCGAATTCAGCCAATGCCCAAAAGGCAAGCCCGAATGCGGCGTTCCCGGTTGCGGCGAGACGCCGTTCAACAAGCGTGTCGCCGATTTTGCCCCGCGCCCCGATCTCCTTGCATCGGTCGAACGCGCGGTCTTGTATCGTCGGGGCGCCGGGCGGCTGCGCTCCGCACTTGAACTGCCTACAATCGAAAGCGGCGCCGCGTGAGGCGCGGAAAACAGGAGCCAGCAGTGCCCACGATCTACGGCATCAAGAACTGCGACACGATGAAGAAGGCGCGCGCCTGGCTCGACGATCACGACGTGAAATACGACTTCCACGACTACAAGACCGCCGGGATCGAGCGCGCCAAGCTGGAAGGCTGGATCAGGAAGGCCGGGTGGGAGACGCTGCTGAACAAGGCCGGCACCACGTTCCGCAAGCTGCCCGACAAGGACAAGGAAGGCCTGACCGAGAAGAAGGCGATCGCGCTGATGCTGGCGCAGCCCTCGATCATCAAGCGTCCGGTGCTCGAGCTATCGGGCGGCAAGCTGCTGGTCGGTTTCAAGCCGGAGCAGTATGAGACCATCGCGCGCCGCTAAATCCGCAGCCACATCCGCCATCGGAGCAATCGTTCATGGACATCTCTCTCGCCGGCCGCTCGGCCATCGTCACCGGCGGCTCGAAAGGCATCGGCTTTGCCATCGCGACCAGCTTTGCGTCATCCGGCGGCGACGTCGCGATCGTGGCGCGCGGGCAGGAGTCGCTCGACGAGGCCGTGAAACAGATCAGGCAATCCGCCAAGGGCAAGGTGATCGGCGTCGCGGCCGACGTCGCGAGCGCGGCCGGCGTTCAGAAAGCCTATGACGGCGCGATGGCGGCGTTCGGCAAGGTCGACATCATCGTCAACAATGCCGGCACGTCGGCGACCGGCCCGTTCGAGAAGCTCACCGACGAGGTGATGCAGACCGACCTCGACCTGAAACTGTTCGCCGCGATCCGTCTCTGCCGCCTGGTCTGGCCGCAGATGAAGGAGCGCAAGTGGGGGCGCATCATCAACATCCTCAACGTCGGGGCCAAGGCGCCGCGCGCCAACTCCGCGCCGACCTCGGTATCGCGCGCCGCCGGCATGGCGTTCACCAAGGTGCTGTCGGGCGAGGGCGCGCCGCATAACGTGCTGGTCAACGCGCTGCTGGTCGGGCTGATCGAGGCCGACCAGCACGTCCAGGCCGCCAAGAAGAAGGGCATCCCGCTCGCGGATCACATCGCCGCAATCTCGAAGGATGTCCCGATGGGCCGCATCGGGCGCGCCGAGGAATTCGCCAACATGGCGTGCTTCCTCGCCTCCGACGCCGGGTCTTACATCACCGGCACGGCGATCAACATCGACGGCGGACGCTCGCCGGTGGTCTAGAGCATGATCCCGAAAAGTGGACACCGGTTTTCGGAAAGGATCATGCTCCACCAATAGGCTGCGTTACCGCGGGGAGATTCCCGCTTCGCGCAGGATGCGCTCCCAGCGGACAAGATCCGCGCGCAAGACGCCGGCGAGCTCGTCGGCGGTCGAGCCGACCGGCTCCGCGCCGGCATCGCGAATGCTGTTTGCGACCTCCGGATGCCGAATTGCTCCGCCGACGTCTTGCCGCAGTCGGCCAAGCAAATCCGGCGGGGTTTTCGCCGTCACGAAGAATCCAAACCACGCCGATCCTTCGAAGCCCGCCAAGGTCTCGGCCACGGCGGGAACATCCGGGAGGTAACGCGCGCGCGAGGATGCAGTCACGGCCACTGCCTTGGCGTGACCGTTGCGAACCGCAGGCAGGGCGGCGGCGGCGTTTGCGAATACGACGTCAGCCTCGCCCGCCGTGAGAGCAGTGATCGTCTCGGCTGCCGAGCTCTTCTGAACATGCGTCAGGCGCACGTCTGCGGCGCGCGAAAAAAGCTCGGCCACGAGGTGGAAGCTGGTGCCGAGGCCGCTCGAGACGTAGCGCATCTTTCCGTCGGCCGCCTTGGCGGCCTTGATGAGGTCGGTCACGCTGGCGATCGGAGATTGAGCAGGCACCAGGACGATGCTCGCAGTTCTTGCAATCAGCGAGATCGGCGCGAGATCGGCGATGGGGTCGAAAGGCAGTTTCGTCACCAGGAAGGGAAGCGTCGATAACGTCGACGTAATCAGTCCGAGCGTTCGTCCATCGGGTGCCGACTTTGCGACCTCATCGATCGCCGCGATGTTGTTGTTGCCCGGACGCGGCACGACCGGAACGTCCGTTTTCCAGACCTCACGCAGGCGGGCAGAGATCGGTTTGGAGAGCGCATCCGTCGCGCCTCCGGGCGGGAACGGCGTGATGATGCGGACCGGCTCGCCCGCCGGCCATTCGTTGGCAGCCGACCACGAGGGCGTGGCCAAGGCGGCGCAAGCGCCGCCGAAGAACGCTCGTCTGTCCACGATTGGACCCCGGACACCGAATGAGCCAACCGATCTCGGTCGATCTGCAGACATGGGTTCTCCCTCCATC
>DATEKY010000473.1:0-2651 GCA_035277225.1 Xanthobacteraceae bacterium | reverse complement strand
TAGGCCTGCGCCAGCGCGGATTCGAGCGTCTCCGCGACCGCAGCGCACGGGACACCGAGCACAGCCGCAAAAGCAACGACGCAGACCGCCCACCGCCGCACGCCGGTCCCCACCATCTGACCCCATACCCCTCGGGCAAGCGCCGACTGTGCCGTCGGCTGCCCCCGACCACGATTGGAATCATAGGCTTGCGATCGGCAGCATGAAACCCCTGACAAGGGTGTGCGCGGATAAAAGCTGGGAACTGGCGCTTCGGGGCCACAGTGAGGATGGCGGCCCTGCCGCGCCGCTTCGGCGCGCGTCGCGAAACGGCGCTAAAACACGAAGGCGGCAGGCTTTATGAAGCCCGGCAACGCCGGCGCTGCGGCGTCGAACACCGGCTGTGCGGTCGCATGACCGCCGGACCTGCGATAGAGTGTCGCCTTGCCCATGGGTCCGAAACCCACAACCGCGACCAGCCGGCCGCCGTCCGCAAGTTGCGACAGCAGCGAATCGGGGACGACTTCTGCCGCGCCTTCGAGCACGATGACGTCATAGGGCGCGCGCGCCGCCCAGCCGGCCGAAAGCGCACCGGACACGACCGAGAGATTCGTTGCGCCGAGTTGCGCCAGCGTCTCGCCCGCGCCCCGCGCCAGCGCGGCGTCCTCTTCCAGCGCGACCACCTCGCCGCCAAGCTTCGCCAGAACTCCCGCCGAATAGCCGGTCGCACAGCCGACATCGAGCACGCGGTCGGTCTGCCCGATCCCCGCGGCCTGCAGCAGCTTTGCGAACACCATCGGCTTGAGCAGGACGCGCCCGGACTCGTTCACCGGCACGTCGAGATCGAGATACGCGATTGCGCGCCGCGCCGCCGGCACGAATATCTCGCGCGGCACCTCGAGCAAGGCCGAGATGATGCGCAGATCGGTCACGTCGGCCGTGCGGACCTGACGATCGACCATGACGCGGCGCGCCTGCGCGTAATCGGCCATTGCGTATCCCCGTTGAGAGCATGATCCCGAAAAGGCCTGTCCCGGACTTGATCCGGGATGGGGACCGGTTTTCGGACCAGATCATGCTCAAGCTGAAGCAGATGGACCTTGTGCGGCAGGGCTTTTCAAAACGCAAGATTCGCCGCGCTCGCGCCCCGCCTCGCAACATTGCGGCTGCCGCGGCGGTCCGATATAGAGACGCGCCCTCGGCGGTCTCCGCCGAAGTCCGGCGTCGTGGCGGAGTGGTTACGCAGCGGTCTGCAAAACCGTTTACGCCGGTTCAATTCCGGCCGACGCCTCCACTTCTTCCCTGGATCGATCCGACCGACCTGCCCGCAGGCAGCCCCACGGCGCTGGCGCCTGACGGTGTTCCCTTGCGTCGCGCGCCGGTCGACCGGTATATGCTGCTATGCACTATCGATTTCGCTGCTATGCGGGAAATGACTGTTTTCACGTTGGTATACCAGTACTATATTCGGTGGGAACAAGAACGAGCCTCCCTGGAGACCGACAATGACCACCACCACCCTGCCCCGCCTCGACACCGGCTCGCATCACAGCCTCGGCGAGATCGCGGTCGCGCTCTACGAGGGCGTCGTCGAAGGGCGCGAGATGGCGACCCGCTACGAGCGCCTGTCGCGCCTGTCGAACACGGAGCTCGCCCGCCTCGGCCTCACGCGCCAGGACATCCCGAGCGCCGCGGTAAACGGCCTGAAGGGCTTCTGAGCCAATCGACTTTCCGATCTTGATGCGGCCCGGCGATCGAAACGCGATTGCCGGGCCGATGTCTTTGCAATGCCTCAATACGTTTGGTATAGGCCCGTCGCGTCGGCGCGCTATCCGTCGGCCTCGTGTTCCCCGGTAGCTCAGCGGTAGAGCAACCGGCTGTTAACCGGTTGGTCGCTGGTTCGAATCCGGCCCGGGGAGCCAAATCTTTTCAAGGGCTTATTGCCGAGTCTTGGCCGGTCATGCCTGCCAAAGTCGCCGCTACCCTCGCATCGGACATTAGGCTCGACATTGTCACGCGCACAGGCCGCACCATCAGGGTGGCGGAGGCATCGCTTGATGAAGCCGAGTTTGCCCGCTTTCTCGACGTCGCGCGGCGCGTCCGCGCCCGCATGCAGATTCCCTATGAGACAGTCAGCCTTCCGCGTGGGTCCGGGGTCCCTGGCTGGTGGCACGGGCGCGCACGACGCCCGCCACTACTCCGCCGGCATGATCGCCTTGCGCTCGCCCGCGGGCTCGCGCTCGCTGCGATACACCAGCCAGCCGAACAGCAGCATGTCGGCGAGCACGATGATCGAGCCGACCGCAGCAAACGGGTCTCCGGTGTCGCGTCCGGTGTGCACAAGCGCGACCCCGATGGTCAGGACGATCGTGCCGGCGATCCAGACCCCGACCTGGACGAGCGCCGCGCGGCTGCGGTCCAGCGTGGGATGCAGGCGATAGTAGAAGCCGAACAGGAACAGCAGGACGAAGCCGAGCAGGTTGAGATGGGCGTGCGCCGGCATCGCGGCGTGGTCGCGCGTTATCCCCATGTGCAGTCCCCACGACATCCCGACGACGACCAACACGATGGCGGCCTGGAAGCTCAGCGACGACGCTTTCATGATCCCCGTTCCCCGAATCTTGACGTGTCGACTCTAGCGCGGACCTGACGAGATTCAATACGGCCCCGCC
>DATEKY010000472.1:0-18858 GCA_035277225.1 Xanthobacteraceae bacterium | reverse complement strand
TGATCATGGCGCCAGTTATTATCCTGTCGATTGCGCGCTCGCTCAGTCCGGAAATCATGCTGATCTCCCATGAGGTCTTGCCCGCCGATGTCCATTGCAGCACGTCGCGTTCGCGCGCTGTCAGTTTGCAGGGCTGCGCTTTGGCTTCCAAAGGCCGGGCAAGCGCATGAGCCCTGCTCGCTGCGGACAGTGCGATGAATGCGGTTGCCTGGCTCGTATCGTCATCCAACTCGGGGTCCTTGCCGCAAAGCCAGACGCACGCCGGAACGTTGGTCAGCCTTCCGACCGGAACGATGAGCCCTTTGCTCATTTCGAAAGTCTCCAAGGCCTGCATGAATCGTTCGACGCCTGGCGATGATGATGGATCATAAGGCGCGTCGCTGAATTTGAATGGCTCGTGCATAACCCTTGCGTGCGCGCAGATGTGGTCGACCAGGTAGAAGCGTTCGTGAATGTAAAGCTCGCGAAACCCTTCCGGTGCGCGTTCCGTCAGAATACGCGGATCCGCGCCATCGCCCGGAGGTGGCAACCCGTTCACGCCGAGGGAGGTGAAGCCGAATTCTTCCACCGCGTGCGAAAGGGCTACCGAGATTTCAGGCAAGGAGTCCCGACGGGAAATGTCATAAACCGCGTCAAGAACCAGCTTCCGCCGACTATCACTATCCATTACCGGAGTACCTCATCCGCGTGTGCGCACCCGAGTACCGCGAGCTTAGCTCGTGGGCTGACAGCGGATTTACCCGAACGGGCTCGTTCCCCCGGCCTGCCGATATTATTGCTTGCAACGCACGGCAGCCACACGATTCCTAAAGATGCGCTCATGAATTCGTTATCACCTCACAGTATTCGTGTGACTGTGTGACCTGTAGCTAGTTCACATTGTGTGAATACTCAAGATTAGTAGGAATCCTCACCCGATCACACACGCGTCTGAGAGGTAGTTCCGTAAGCTTTCGCCCGGTCTTCGGCGCATGGAGCATAGCTGTTGGTATCTCAGCGCAAGGCTTGGGCTTGTCGAATTGTTCTGGTCGAAAAACTCTCGCTTCAATTGTATCACGCTCCCAACCAATCACAACGTGCGCTTATTGGCCGATTGCGCACAGCTCCACACCGTGGCCCGGGCGGCCACGATAGTCCTTCGCTCCTTCGTCGGCGGTCAACTTGACGAAGGCGAATCCCATGGCAGTGCCGCCGCTTGCGGTGCGCCTCTGGTTTGCAACGTTGAAACTGATGTCGACCCAGCCGTCCGCGCGCGGCGTGGCGGTCAACCGAACCGCCTTCAACGAGCCGCCTTCCGAAACGACGTGTGCGCCGGAGACAAGACTGATGCTTGCGAGCGAAAAAGATGACCAATCATGCGATGCGAACCCGAGCTGAACGCCCTGTCGCAAGGCCGCTCTCATCCGCAGGCGGAAGGCGATTTCGCCGGGCATTTCGACGGCTTGATAGACGGTGTGCTCGCCCTCACCTTCGAGTTCCGACAATCCGTACTGCGCCCTGCATCCCGGCTCGGGATTGGCGCGCGCTAGCATGCGGGCTTGCCACATCTGTCCTTGGCCCAGCGAGGTGACGTCAAATTGGCGCGCCGGGCCGGATTGTGCGAGCGGCATCGCGAAGAGCAGCATTGATAGCACCAGAGCGATGCGCATCGCGCGGGCCGATGCAGCCGGATGTTCGGTCGGTCGATCTGCGCAGATTTTCATTGCGACCGTCTTGTTCTGACGTTTTGTCTCAGGCGATCAATCGCTCCTCGACCGGCGCTACGCCGCAGGCGCCGAAATACGGCGCCACCTCGCGTTGGAAGAACGCAGCGTCGAACACCTCGCTCCATGCGAGCGGCAGCGGCCGATCGCGCCTCAGACGCGCCCCGCGCAGGCGCGACGGAATATCGTCGATGGTGGCGATCGCCACGGTGAGTGCATCTTCGATGCCCGCGGTTGTCGGCGCGCAGGGGATAATGTTCTCGGATATGGCGCGCAGCCGGGTCGCGGTTCTGTTCTCGAAGGTATTCGTCACCACGCGCGCGCCGGCGGAAGCCATCTCGTATGCGACCAATCCGGGATGCGGCGCATACATCAGACTTACGCCGACGTCGACCGAGCGCATGAAGTTCCGGTAGTCCGCGTCGCTCATCTTCGGATGAAGAATGAGGCGCTCTCCGTCGCCGAGGTCGACGGCGGCCGGTTTCAGCGCGCCCAGACCATGGAATTCCCAAGGACCGGCGAACTGCCGGTTGGAGACCATGTTCCTCAGCGCCGAAAGGGCCAACGGAAACAGGTTCCGCTGCGCATGGCACTCCGGCCGCGCGTAGAGCGCGCAGCGCTTGACGGTTCTGTTCGTCATGGCCGCGCCGCTCGGCGGATCCATGCGGGTCAGCACATGCTCGAAGATTGCGTAATCGATGCCGCGTTTCGGCGTGCGCGATCCCGAGAAGACTCCGAGCCGGTGGATTTTGAAGTACTCCGCCAGCTCAGAGGAATTGAAAATCGGATAGTGAGGAAGATCGTAGGCGGCCGAGGTGATCGCGTGTTCGGCCCCATGACCGTGAAAGACGGGCTCGTACTCCTGAATGAGAAAGCCGAACTGCCTTGCATCGGTGAAGCCGGCCAGCCTATGCGCAAGGTGCGCCTCCCAGGCCGAATAGGCGACGATCTTGTCGTGCCGGGAGATCGGCAGATGCTCCTCGAGGCTTCTTCGGTTCAAGACGGGCACGTCGCGGAAGATCGCACCCAGCCTGGGATCGCGGGCGAACAGGTGGCGAGCGTAGTCCCCGTCGTCGTCCTGCGCGCAGACGATGATGCGCACGGTCTTGCCCGACCCCTGTAGCGCAGCGATCAGCTCGATCGCCGCCCTGTAGCCGCCGAAGAAAATATCGGGATTGAAGGCAGGGAGCAGAAACCAGAAGACCTCTTCGCCCAGGGCCGGCGCTGCGGGAAGCGGACAAAGCCGAGCACGGAGTTCGTCCGCCTGGTTTAATCCGACCGGCGCCGTAAGCCCTGGAAACTTTGCGTCCAACGCGCGATCCAGGCTGTGTTTTGGCAGCCGCTCCTCCAGCCGGCCGACCAGCGCGTAGTGCTCGAACCCGGAAATGAACCGCCGCCGGGCGACCGCATCCCGGACGTCACGGTAAAATGCCAGATAGAATTTTTCATCAAACTCGCCGTTTGGGCTGTGCCCTGCCCGCGCTCCGACCGCAAGATAGTGATCAAGGCCTTTAAGCGTTGTCGAAGCTTCCAGCCCGTAGTGCCGGTTGTACCAGTGCTCATCGAACAGAGATGACAGCGTCGCAGCCCTGCTGGTTGCCAGGCAACCATTCGGCTCGGCCGGACGCAGCTCCGACGCGCCGAGCAGAACATAATGCTCGAAACCGGAGCGAAACCGGCCCTCAGCCACGGCTTTCGCAACGTCTTCATTATCCCTGAGGTAAGCCTGCTCGTTAAATACTGCGTTTGGCGAATAACCCGCGCGCGCGCCAACCTTCAGATAGTGATGGAACCCATGGAGAGAGGAATTGGTAAGGCGGTATTGAGTGTTGTACCAGTTGTCATCGAAGCATTTCTGCAATCTCGCGGTTCTTGATCTCCAGTTGTTGCTAACTCTCTCAAAAGCCCAAAGGGCGGCGCGCATGTCGAGTGAACGAGTAATATTCCGAAGTCGGTCAACCGCACGCGACTTCATCCTGCCCCTCCTAACCGTCGTCGAAGTGCTCCGAATCACCTCTTGCTAGCGATACCGCGCGCAAATCTTCGTCCGCTACCTGAATGATATGTTGGAGAGATTCCGCCGATCACCGCAAACTCATCTCACGATCTCTGATGAGTTGCAGATCGCTCAATCAAAACGCCCGCGTGAGACGGCCCGGGCGTCGCTTCGGCTCACTTTAGGCTCCGGCCCCGCTGCGCACCGGGCAGCCGGGATCTGGTGAGCGGCCGCCGATAGAGCCGACAGCGTCGCTAGCGCCGGACCGAATTTGAAATAGATCGAATTGACATAATTTTCTCGACACGAATCTTCGGCATTTGGAAACACCGTATTTTAACGGATGCAGCAAAATGATCCACGCCGCCGGAGGTTTTTGGCGTATTCCCGGCTCGCGAGAAGCCGACGATGGGGGAACGACAGCATGCCCAAGTCGATGCTCGATGAGATCCGTAACTGGTTCCGGCCGAGCGACAGCGGCGAGGACATAACGCTTGCTCCGGATTGTCCGGCGCAGGTCGCGTCGGCTCTGCCGCCGACCGCATTCGTGATCGACGACGAAGAGGGCATCTGCAAGGTCATCACGATGACGCTCGCGAGCATGGATATCGCTTCCGAGAAATTCTACAGCGCAGGGGAAGCGGTGGCGGCGCTGGACCGGGGACTCCCCTCCATCGTGTTTCTGGATGTCGCGCTCCAAAGCTCGGATGCCATCGATGTCATTCGCGGCCTCGCCGAGCGCGGCTACAGTGGCGTCGTTCAGCTCATGAGCGGGTCCAATGTTGAACTTCTCGACGACGTGCGTCGCATCGGTACGCGCCACGGCCTCGACATGCGGCCTCCGCTTACGAAACCCTTTCGTACCCAATCGATCCGTCAAGTGATCGCGGACGCGCAGCTTCCACGCCGTCGGGTGTCGATAAATAACCTCGACGAGGCGCGGGAAAATGGCTGGCTCGAACTGTGGTACCAACCCAAGATCGACCTTCGCAAGAACGTGCTTGCCGGCGCCGAAGGGTTGATCCGCTGCCGCCATCCCGCTCACGGCATACTCGAGCCCGCGAGCTTTCTGTCCGGCGCGACGGAAAGCAGTCACTCCGCGCTGACGGAGCTTGTGATCGCGACGGCGATGCGCGACTGGACCGAATTTGCAGCAACCGGCGTCGCTCTTCATCTCGCGGTCAATACATCGATCGGTGCGCTCACCAATCTGCAGCTTCCGGCCCTGATCCGCGAGAATCGACCCAGGAGGGCCAACTGGCCCGGCCTCATTCTCGAAATTACCGAGAGCGACGTGGTAAAAGAGTCCTCGCTGGTTCACGAGATTGCGACCCAGCTCCGCATCTACGGAATCACGCTCGCCATCGATGATTTTGGCGAGGGCTTTTCGTCTTTTGCGCGGCTGCGGGATATTCCATTCGCGGAGCTCAAGCTCGACCGCAGCTTCGTCAGGAATTCCGGCACGGACAAGCGCAACGCGAGCATTTGTCAGACCATCATCAATCTCGCGCATGACTTCGGTGCAATTGCAGTTGCCGAAGGCATCGATAATGCCGACGATCTGCGTGCGGTGCACCGGATGGGCTGCGATATCGGCCAAGGCTATTTTCTTGCGCGCCCGATGCCGAAGACGGATCTCATCTCGCTTCTTCAGCAACGCGTGCAGCAAACCCCGGTTTCGTGATGGACGCGTCGTCGTACGATCAGCGCGCCTACGCGGCTTCGATGCAGCGCAAGACAGTCAACTCCGTCAACCAGCGAATCTTCGACACCTCACTTGACCTTATCCTGGTCGTGGACCGCCGCGGCACATTCCTGCGCGTGAGCCCAAGTTCGAGAAACATCCTCGGCTACGCGGCGGAAGAGATGATCGGGCGGAACGCAAGGGAATTCATCCTTGCCGACGACCTTGAGAACACGCGCGTCGAAATGCGGCTTGCGCGGCACGGAGCGCGCGAGCGCAAGTTTCAATGCCGATACGCGCACAAGGACGGGCGTTTCGTCTCGATCGCATGGACGGGACTCTGGTCGGAAGCCGATGACCAATACTTCTTTATCGGGCGCGATATGACGACGCAGATCGCTTTGGAAGCTCAACTGCGTCAGGCGCAGAAGATGGAAGCCATCGGCCAGCTGACCGGAGGCATTGCGCACGACTTCAACAACCTCCTCACCGTTATCATCGGCATGGCCGAACTGCTGGCGGATGCGGTCGGGAACAACCCCGCACTTCAGCCGATGGTGCAGGCGATCGATGCCTCCGCCATGCACGGCGCGCAACTGACCCAAAGGATGCTGGCCTTTGCGCGCAAGCAGTCCCTGCAGGCGCGCAATGTCAATCTCAACGAGGTCGCATCGCACGCCGAGCTCATGCTGCGGCGAACCATCGGAGAGGATATCGCCGTGACGCTCGCCCCAGCGGAGGGTCTATGGCCCGCGCTGGTCGATCCCTCTCAGATCGAGGATGTGATCCTGAATCTTGCGGTCAACGCGCGCGATGCGATGCCGAATGGCGGACGGCTGCTGATCGAGACGGCGAATGCGCACCTCGACGAGCATTATGCCGCGCAACACGTTGAGGTGACCGCGGGTGACTACGTGTCGCTGGTCGTCACCGATTCCGGAACGGGCATGCTGCCGGAAGTCCTCGAGCGGGCATTCGAGCCATTCTTCACCACCAAGGACGTCGGGCGCGGCACCGGGCTTGGACTGAGCATGGTGTATGGGTTTGTCAAGCAATCCGGCGGGCACGTGAAGATATACAGCGAGGTGGGGCACGGCACTTCGATCAAGCTCTATCTGCCGCGCGCCAACGTCGTCGAGGCGGAGCCGGCGCAATCCCCGTCGGCACCGCGCCCCAGCCCCGGCGGCAACGAGACAATCCTGGTCGTTGAGGACAGTGGGGCCGTGCGCCACATGGCTCTCAGCACGCTTCGGGCGCTGGGCTATCGCGTGCTCGAGGCGGAAGACGGCCCCGCCGCACTCGCGATCCTGGCCGAGCGCAACGACATCGACTTGCTGTTCACCGATCTCATCATGCCCAATGGAATCGACGGTCAGGACCTCGTGCGGCGCGCGCTCGCTCTCCGGCCAGGCATAAGGGCGCTCTATACATCGGGTTATTCGGAACAGTTTCTGAAAGGCCGCGGCTCGGCCGACGCCGGCATCGCACTATTGAACAAACCTTATCGCAGTCGCGCGCTCGCCGAAGCGGTAAGAAACGTGCTGGATGCATAGAATTTTCCGGATCCCGATGTCGGATCACCGCTAGCGGAAACGCCACGCGCTGCCCAAGGATTGCAACGACGGATGCATTTCGTATCCTCATGCGGGCACGCGCAAGGTCGAGATGCACGCAGACGTTCCGCAGCTCGTTTGAACTGACTACACCAGGTCCTGAGGAAATCATGTCCAATCCACGCATACCCTACCAGATGTCTTCCGACCGCAAGCGGCTTCCGCCTCCGCGGCCGGGGAAGCCGCTGATCGTGCACATTGTCGTCAATGTCGAATACTGGCCGTTCGACCAGCCGATGCCGCGCAAGCTCATCCCCGGCCCGCACGGCAACGACAAGATACCCGACGTGCCCAACTTCTCATGGGTCGAGTACGGCATGCGCACCGGCTTTCCGCGCATCGTGGACGCGTTGAAACGCCGCGGCCTGCCGGCATCCACCATGCTCAACGCGACCGTGATCGACGTCTATCCGCGCGCAGCGGAAGTGATGCTCGAAGCCAATTGGGAGTTCATCGGTCATGGATGGACGCAAAAGGCGCTGCAGAACGAGCCCGACGAGGTTGCGGTGATCGACAAATGCATGGAGCGTATCCAGCGCTTCACCGGAAAGCCGATGCGTGGCTGGATGGGTGCCGGCTTGAGCGAAACCATGAATACGCCGGACGTGCTGAAATCGCGCGGCGTCGACTACACATGCGACTGGGTCATCGACGATCTGCCGACCTGGATGCGCACCAAGCACGGCCCGCTGATGTCGGTGCCTTATTCACTCGACCTGAATGACGGCCCTCCCTGGGCCGGATGGGGCATGCACTCGAATGTCCAGTACGATCGCCTCATGTGGACGCTGGAAACGTTCGAGGAGGAGTTGCAGACCAATTGCCGGGTCCTGGCTCTTCCGCTCCACCCTCATCTCGTCGGCGTGCCGCATCGGATGAACTGGTTCAACAAGATGCTCGATGTTCTGGTCGCGCGAAACGATACGATGTTCGTCACGCCATCGCAGATCGCGGACTGGTATGCTTCGGTCGAACCCGCGCCCGCCGACATGAAGGTCTAGACGCGAGACCTGCACTCAAACGATGCCGTGCGATCGCAGTTCCGCGATCGCCTGTGCGTCGTAGCCGAGATCCTTCAGGACCTCGTCCGTGTGCTGACCGAGCCCGGGGGTCGGCCGGTATTCGTCCGGCTGTGGCGCATTGGTGAGTACAATGGGCTGACCGACAACCTTGGTGTCCCCCAATTCGGGATGACGCACCGGTTTTGCGATTCCGAGATGACGCACCTGCGGCTCCGCAAAGGTCTGGTCGATCGAATTGATAGGGCCGCAAGGGACACCGGCATCGTTCAGTATTTTCACCCAGTGCGCACTCGGCTGCGACTTGGTGAGTGCGGCAATGCGCTCGTTAAGGGCCTTGCGGTTGCGTGAGCGCAGTTCGCCGCTCGCATGCTCGGGATGCGACAGCAGTGCGGGCGCGCCGATCGTTTCGCAGAACCGCGTCCACAGCGCGTCGCCCGATGCCGCGATATTGATGTGGCCGTCGGCGGTTGGAAACACGCCTGTCGGGATCGCGGTGGGATGGTCGTTTCCGGCCTGCTTGGCGACATCGCCCTCGATCAGCCAGCGTGCCGCCTGGAAATCGAGCATGAAGATCTCGGCCTGCAGCAGCGACGTCTGCACCCATTGGCCTTTGCCGCTCTCGGCGCGCTGGATCAGCGCAAGCAGTATTCCCTGGGACAGGAAAATCCCCGCGGTCAGGTCCGCGATCGGAATTCCGACCCGCATCGGGCCGCGGCCCGGCTCGCCGGTGATCGACATCAGCCCGCCCATCCCCTGCGCGATCTGGTCGACGCCGGGACGCGTTGCATCGGGCCCATCCTGCCCGAATCCTGAAATGCTGCCGTAGACGATGCGCGGATTGATTTTCGCTACCGTGTCGTAGTCGATTCCAAGCCGGTGTTTCACGTCGGAACGATAGTTTTCGATCACCACATCCGCGGTTTCAGCCAGCTTCAGGAAGATTGCCCGCCCCTCTTCGCTCTTGAGATTGAGCGTCATGGCGCGCTTGTTGCGGTGCAGGTTCTGGTAATCGGCACCGTTGCGTTTGGCGCCGATCGCGTCGCCCTTCGCGCCGCCGGGCGTCTCGATCTTGATGACGTCGGCGCCCCAGTCGGCCAACTGGCGAGCGCAGGTTGGCCCGGCGCGGTGCAGGGTCAGGTCGAGGACCTTGATTTGAGCGAGGGGCAGTTTGGCCATTTTTTCTTTCCTTATGTCGCGTCAGGTCTGGCCCGGTGCAGGACCGATGGGCGGCGGGGGCAATAGCTGAAGATCGGCTTCCGCCTCGAACGCCGCCGCGATCCGCAGAAGGCGCGCATCATGATGTGGTGCGCAGATAATCTGCAGCCCGAGCGGCATCCCTTGTCCGTCACCCATCGGAACGCTGATCGCCGGCGCGCCTGCGAAGTTCGCCACGATACAATAGGCGCCGGCATCGTCATTCGCTGTGCCGAAGGCGGGAGCCGCCTGCGGCGTGGTCGGCGAGATGATCGCGTCCACCTCTTCCAGGCATCGGTTCAGCTCGAAGGCCGCAATGTCGATTTCGCGGTCGCTGCGCATGAGCTGCGTTGCCGTAACCTTGGCGCCGTAATCGATGTAGCCCCGCATTTGCGGCGAGAACCGCTCCGGCTCGCTTTGGCGCAGCGCGCCGTGGGTAAACGCTGCTTCCACCTCGACGCGCACGAAACCAGCCCGACGTCCCTTGACGACGTCGTAGCTCGGCAGCCGGACCCGCCGCACGTCCGCGCCGAGGCGGCGGAATACCGACTGAGCCTGGCGGAACGCGGCCGCTATACCCGGCTCCTGTGTTTCACCGTCGAAATTGGCAAGGATGCCGATCGCCAAGCCGTCGAGACGGCCGCCCTCCGGCAGTGTTGCATCGAGCGGTGGACCGCGCCGCGATTCCGGACATTCCGGGTCAAATCCCGCGAGCGCATTCAGCATCAGCGCGGCGTCACTGACCGTGCGCGTCAGCGGGCCGACGTGGTCGAACCGATAACTCAAAGGCACGACGCCGCGCGTGCTGATCAGGCCGTAACTCGGCTTCAATCCCACCACTCCGCAATACGATGCCGGAATGCGCACGGACCCGCCGGTATCCGAACCTAACGCCGCGCAGCACAGTCCCGCCGCAACTGCTGCTCCCGAACCTCCGCTCGAGCCGCCTGGCGAATGCCCGCCACGATACGGATTGATCACGCGTCCGAAATGCGGATTGTCGCTCGTCGCGCCCAGCGCGCCTTCGTGCATGTTCAACTTGCCGAGAATGATCGCGCCCGCCGCGCGCAAGCGGCGAACCACCTCGGAATCGGTCTCCGGGATGCGGTAGGCAGGGCCGCCAATTCCATTGCTGGTCGGCACGCCGGCGAGATCGATGTTGTCCTTGATGGCGACCGCAATGCCGTCGATCGGGCCGAGACGTCGTTTCATCCGCGCCCGCTCGGAAGCGGACGCGGCCTCCGCCATGGCGCGATCGCTGCAAAGCGTTATGAAGCAATTGAGATTTCGCCCGACGCCCTCCGCTCTGGCGAGGTAGATGCGTGTCAGTTCCAGCGGATCTGCCGCACCGGCGCCGATCAAGCCTCCAAGCTCGGTCGCGGACGTGAACGCCAGATCTTCCATGCCAAAGTGAATTCGTTGTTGGACGAGGACCCGCGGAGCATCAACTTTCTGCTCCTTGAAGACCATACGCGATCGAGGACCTTTTCGTGAACCCACAATTTCGCACACGTGGACCGATCAAGAATGTCGCACGGCCGCGAACTGAAGCCTCAAAACAAACTTGGCCGGTCAAATGACCGACGCACAGCGAATGGTTGTGGCGAGAGACATCCGGCCGACTGGATGTCCATCGGCATGCGTGCATACCCCCGGATCGTGCCGCGCAGCACTTGCGACCATACGAAGCTTGATCTGTGAGAGCGGAGTCTATTAGCTCCTGTGAACATAGTCGCGTCTCATAGCGGAGGGAGCCAATGGAACGCAGAGGCGATCTGGTCGGCGAGCAAGGATCGGCCACACAAGTCACGCAAGCGCTTCGCGGTCTGCGAAAGCTTCTCTGCGGAGCTTTTTTTCTTGCGGCGGCCGGTGCCGCTACTCCCGCGACAGCGCTGTCTCCCAAGCCGGAGCCCCTGCCGCAGCCGGTCAAGATCACCGTCGGTTTCGGCAAGGTGGCGCATCTTTCGCCGATCGGCGAGATCGCGCAGCGGCTCAAGGAGCTGAACGTCGAAATGCAGACCGTGGAGTTCATCCGCTACGCGGATGCCCGCACCGCGATCGCGACCGGCTCGCTCGATATCGCGACCATCGGCCCGGCCGACCTTCCGATCCTGCTCAGCCAGAACAACAACAACATCGTCGGCCTGATGGGCGCCGGCGAGTCGCCCAAATTCATCGTCACGCGCAACGGCGTGGACATCAAGAAGTGGGAGGATCTCAAGGGCAAGAAAATCGGCGTCGCGCCGGCCTCCGCCGTCTGGTTTCAGTTCGCCGCGATGCTGAAGGAAGTTGGCGTCCCCTACAACAGCTTCACCGAAATCAAGATCCAGGGCGCGGCGCCGAACGCCGTTGCCGCGCTGAAGAAGGGCGACGTGGATGTCATCGTGACCTGGGAGCCGTTCGAGTCCCAGCCGGTCGCGGAGGGCTTCGGCTATTGGGCTCCCGGCCTCGACTACAGCAAGTCGAAAGCGGTCGGCGCGGAACTCGGTCTCATCTCCGCCACGCGTGAGGCGCTCAACTCGAAGCGCGAGGCGGTGCGCCGGTTTCTCTGGGCCTATCTCGAAGCGGTGGATCGGCTGAACAGCTCGAAAGAGGAGTTCGCCAAGGCGATCGCGAAATTCCAGGGCATCGACCTGGAGGTCGCAAATCGGATGGCCAAGAATATCAAGCTCGGCAACTTCCTCACCCTCGAGCAGATGCAACTCCAGGCGAAGACGTTCTTCGAGCTCGGCCTCTTCCAGAAGGATGTGAGCTCGCAGCTCGCCAACAGCTACGACGCGGAGCTCTACAAGTCCGTCGCCGGCAAATGACCGCCGCGGACGGCGCCGTAGAGATCGAGCGCGGCGCGGGCGCGCGCTTCGGCGCGCGGTTTGGCGGCTCGGCGCTGGTGGTGCTCGTACCACTGGCGCTGCTCTGCCTGTGGGAGGCGGCTGGCGCCGCGGGCCTGCTTCCCACCGGGCTGATACCGACGCCGACGATGGTGATCCGTGCCTGGTACGTCTGGACGTTCGGGCCGGACACGGGCGGCTTCAACGCCTATAGCGGCACCTGGACCGACGTGGTCGCGAACTCGGCGCAGCGCGTCGTGGTCGGCTACATCCTGGCGGTGTTGCTCGCCGTTCCGATCGGCATCCTGGTCGGCTGGAGCAATCTCGTCGCGAAACTGGTCGATCCCACGCTCCAGTCGCTGCGGCCTATTCCGATCACGGCCTGGCTGCCGTTCTCGATCGCCTTGTTCGGCATCAAGGACTACGGCGCGATCTTTCTGATCTGCCTCGGCGCGTTCTATCCGATCCTGATCAACGCGACGCATGGCGCGCGCAGCCTCGACCAGAACCTGCACCGGGCTGCGCTGATGATGGGCGCTTCCTCGCGCACCATTCTGTTCCGCGTCGTGCTGCCGAATGCGCTGCCCGCGATCTTTGCCGGCATGCGGATCGGCGCCGGCATCGCCTGGTCTGCGGTGATCGTCGCCGAGCTGGTCGCGGTGAAGTCCGGGCTGGGCTACGTGCTGTGGGATGCCTACTACATCGGCCGGATGGACGTGGTGGTAGCCGACATGGCGTCGATCGGCATGTTTGGATTCCTCACCGATTGCCTGCTGATTGCGCTCCAGAAGCGGCTGGTCCGCTGGCGCAGTGTCGCCTGATGGGCGGACATGGAGAACCGAGCTGAGATGACGTCCGACGCCATCAACCTGACGCGCGTCACCAAGATATTCGGCGGAGCGAAACCCGTCCGCGCGCTCGACAACGTGGATCTGTCCATCGGCAAGGGGCAGTTCGCCGCGATCGTCGGGCCGAGCGGCTGCGGCAAGTCGACCATTCTCAATCTGGTGGCCGGCTTCGAGAAGCCGACCAGCGGCGAAGTGCGCGTCGACGGAAAGCCGGTCCGCGCGCCCGGGCCCGATCGCGCCGTCGTTTTTCAGGAAGCGGCGCTGTTCCCGTGGCTGTCGGTGTGGGAAAACACGGTCTTCAGCGCGAGGGCGCGAGGTCAGCCGAAATCGGCGTATGAGGACAAGGCGCGTCAATTCCTCGCCCGGGTCGGCCTGGCGGATTTCCACGAGCATCTGCCGACGCAGCTCTCCGGCGGCATGAAGCAACGCGTGGGCATCGCCCGGACGCTGGTCATGGAGCCGCACCTGTTTCTGATGGACGAGCCCTTCGGCGCGCTTGACGCACAGACACGCATAGACATGCAGGAGCTGTTGCTGTCCGTGTGGGACGAATTGCGCCGCACCGTGGTGTTCATCACGCATGACGTCGACGAGGCGATCCTGCTGGCTGACGTCGTCTTCGTCATGTCGGCCCGCCCGGGACGGATTCGCTCGCGCGTGCCGGTCGAGTTGCCGCGACCACGCTCGATCGACCTGATCACCGATCCCGCGTTCGTCGCGCTGAAGCGCGACATCTTCAACCAGATCCGGCATGAGGCACAGGCGGTCCGCGTCGCGGCGAACTGATGGACCTCAACGGCTCCGGCGGTCGGTCCGATCTCCTTGGATCACCCTCAGATTGGCGCGAGCTTCGTGATCCGGCTCGGGTTCGGTTCCGCCAGAAACAGATTGCCCTGCCCATCGCCCCAGATTCCGTGCGCGCCGTTGAGGACAGGCCGGCAGCGCCCGCGCGTCGCTCCGTCCGGCGAAAGTAGAGTGAGCGACGGCACCAGATCGGTGACGAACATGTTGCCGTCCGCGTCGCCCCAGATGTCGAGCGGTTGCTTGAAGCCGCCCCAGATGTCGAGCAGTGCACCGTCCCCCGAGAATACCTGCAGACGGTCGTTCTCGCGATCCACCGCGACCACGCGCCCGTCCGGAAGCACCCAGATCGCATGCGAGTTGATGAACTCTCCGCGGCTGCGCCCCCATGAGCCCCACGACTTGGTGTGGCTGCCGTCGCTCGAGAAGCGGTGGACCTTCCCGGCCGCGTAACCGTCGGACACGAAGATGTCGCCGGACGGCGCAAACGCCACATCGGTCGGATGATTGAACGGCTCGAGCGGACGATGACGGGCGCCGATGCCGCCGAGGCGCTTGCCGGCGGTCGAGCAGAGGACGACTTCGTGCGCGTCGCGGTCCACGATGTAGAGCCGGTCATCGTCGGTGCAGGCCAGCATGTGCGAGTCCGCGATCAGGTCGGCTCCCCATGCGTTCACGCGCTTGCCGTCGCGATCAAGCTCGACCACCGGAGTGCCGGGCGCATCGACCAGCGGATCGTAGCGCAGCAGCACGAACACGTGGCCACGCGAGTCGACCGTTACGTCGCTCACGCGTCCGGCGTCGCTCGGAAGGTCGCCCCACGGCCGTTCGACGCGATAGCGCCGGTCGCCGAGACCCACCACCAGACGGTGCTGCGACATGTCCACTTCCTCCCCCTGCGAGAAGCTTGCTAAGCATGGCAGAGAACAGACCCGCTGCAAACGGCGGGCGCAGCGCGGGGAGACATGGCCGATGAGCACGCTCGATCTCGTCATCCGCGGCGGCACTGTCGTCACCGGAAGCGACGAGTATGCGGCAGATGTCGGCGTTCGCGACGGCCGGGTGGTCGCGCTCGGGAAACTGGACGAGCCCGCGGCGCGCGTCGTCGAGGCGCGCGGCATGCTCGTGATGCCGGGCGGCGTCGACAATCACGTCCACGTCGATCAGCCTGCACCGGGCGTCGTGATGTGCGACGACTTCGACACCGGCACCGCATCGGCGGCCGCGGGCGGCACGACCACGATCGTCTGCTTCTCGTGGCAGGTGCAGGGGCAGTCGCTCGCCGCGATCACGGCCGACTATCACCAGCGGGCAAAGAAGGCGCGGGTGGACTACGCTTTCCACCTTACCGTCACGGACCCGACCCCAACGGTGCTCAAGGAGGAATTGCCGCGCCTGATCGCCGAAGGAAACCGGTCGATCAAGATCTTCATGACCTACGACGGCGTGCGGCTCAAGGATGACGAGGTGATCCGCGTGCTCGCGGAGGCGCGCCGCAACGGCGCACTCGTTTGTGTGCACGCCGAACACCATGACCTGCTGATGTGGATCACCGAGCAGCTCGTGGAAGGCGGCTACACGGCGCCGAAGTATCACGCCTGGGGCAAGCCGATGGTGGTCGAGCGCGAGGCGGTCAACCGCATCGTTGCATTCGCCGAGGCGCTCGACGTTCCGATCCAGGTGTTTCACGTGTCGGGAGCGGAGTCGGCCGAGGAAATCGCACGCGCGCAGGCACGCGGTCTCAAGGTTTGGGCGGAAACCTGCCCGCACTACCTCACTTTGACCGCCGACGATCTCGACCGCCCAGGCTTCGAGGGTGCAAAATTCGTGTTCGGCCCGCCCGCGCGGACCAAGGCGGACCAGGAGGCGCTGTGGGGTTATATCCGCCGCGGCGTCATCGACGTGATCTCGTCCGACCACTCGCCGACCCGCTATGACGACCCGAAAGGCAAGAAGGTCGCGGGCGAGAATGCGCCGTTCAGCAAGATCCCGAACGGCATTCCGGGTCTTGCCGCACGGCTGCCGGTCCTCTTCACCGAAGGTGTGTCTAAAGGCCGCATTGATGCGTCCACCTTCGTCCGCCTCGTGAGCACGAACGCCGCAAAGCTGTTCGGCCTGTTCCCCCGCAAGGGCACGATCGCGGTCGGCAGCGACGCCGACATCGTGATCTTCGACCCCAACAAGTCCGTCACGCTGACGAACGCGCACATGCACCACGGCGGCGACTACACGCCATACGAAGGATACCGCACGCAGGGCTATCCGGTGGCAACCTACGTGCGCGGCACGCTTGTTTTCGACGGCGAGAAGGTCGTCGGGGCGCCCGGCCACGGCCAGTTTCTGGCGCGTGCACCCTATCCGCTGATCAAGCCGCGCGGGCGCTTCAGCTCGCCGTTCAATCCGGTCGATCGCACGCTCGTCGATTGAGCGGCAGCGACGCGCTACTTCGAGCAGCTTGCGGGTCGACAGGTTTACAACCTGCGTTAGTCCGCCCCATGCGTGGCACGGATGCCGATCCCTGCCGCCTGTCGATTGCAAAAGCTTCTTGAGCGAATAGGCTAGCGGCGGTTCAACTAAGGGGGTGATCCAATGTCGAAAAGCACTCGCATTTCACGCCGCCGCGTACTGGCGGGCGGCGCTGCCGCTGGCGCCGCGATTGTGACCGGCTTTCCAAATGTGGTTCGCGCCCAGACGCGCGAAATCTTCATTGGCGGGCCTGCGATCCCCGGACTGACCGACGGTCTGTTCCCGCTGATCGAGAAGAAACACAATATCAAGGTGCTGTTCGAGGGCACCAATTCGCTGATCAACCTCGAGAAGATGCGCTCCAACAAGGCGCGTCCCACCATGACGCTGACGATGATGGACGATCCGGTGCTGATCATCGCGGAGCGCGAGAAGCTCATCAAGAAGCTTCCGGCCGAGATCACGGCGCTGGCCGACGTCGTTCCGGGCGCGAAGCCGCGCGGCGCCATGTGGGCCAATTGGTGCCAGCCGCTGTGCAGCTTCTCCTACAACACGAAGGCGCTCCCGAAGGGTCTGTCCTCGTACGCCGAGGCGTGGGAGCCGAAATTCAAGGAGCGCATCATCGTCATCTCGATGCGCATCACGCAGGCGATCGCGCCGCTCCTCGCGGCCACTCATCACGTCACCAAGAAGCCGCTCGCGCAGTGCCTGCCCGAATGGCAGGCCGGTATCGAGCGCATGAAGGAGTTGCGCCCGAACATCATCCAGGTGTCGAGCAACTACCCTCAGGCGCAGCAGCTGAACGAAACCGGCGAGTGCGATCTGTTCATGAGCCCCGACTCGCGCACGACATTGCTGCGCAAGTCGCAGGGTGCGCCGGTCGATCAGGGCATGCCGAAGGAAGGCCTGTTCGCGATGCCGGCCGGCGTCGCGCTGGTGGAAGGCGGGCCCAATCTGGACGCCGGCATCACGTTCCTCAATGAGATGCTCAGCCCGGAGACGCAGGCTTACATCGCCAAGACCTTCCACTCGAAGCCGACCAACGCCAAGACCGTGCTGCCGGCCGGCCTGACCTTCCCCGACCTGATCCCGCTCGATTGGGAATACTTCGCGGACAACCGCAACGCCATGATCGAGCGCTTCGAGCGTGAGGTTTCGGCGCGATGAGGTCCGGGCCCGGTAGGCCCGGACCGGCGGACACGCAAAGCAAGGCCGAGCGGCACCTTGAGGTCGCCGGCGTTACCAAACGTTTCGGCTCGACCGTGGTGCTGCAGGATCTCAGCATCGCGGTCGGCAGCAGCGAGTTCGTGTCGCTGCTCGGCCCGTCAGGCTGCGGAAAGACCACGCTGCTGCGCCTGATCGCGGGGTTGCTCGTGTCCGAACTCGGGACGATCTCGGTCGGCGGGCGTGACCTCACGCGCGTCGCCGCGCACCGGCGCAATATCGGTGTCGTTTTCCAGAACTATGCGTTGTTTCCGCATCTCACCGTCGCCGAAAACGTGGCCTTCGGCCTCAAGGCGCAGCGCGTCGCGAAGCCTGAGATCGAACAGCGCGTGCGCGAGGCGCTCGCTCTGGTGCGCATGGAAAGCTTCGCGGATCGCAGCGTGCTCGCGCTCTCCGGCGGACAACAGCAGCGCATCGCGGTCGCGCGCGCCATGGTCGTCAAGCCGTCGCTGCTGTTGCTTGACGAACCGTTCAGCGCGCTCGACCGCAAGCTGCGCGAGACGATGCAGATCGAGTTGCGCCATCTGCTGCGCGAACTTGGGATCACCTCGATCTTCGTCACGCACGATCAGGACGAGGCGCTCGTCATGAGCGACCGCATCGCAGTGATGAACGAAGGGCGGATCGAGCATCTGGCGAGCCCGAGCGAGGTCTATTCGCGCCCCAAGACGCTCTACGTCATGGAATTCGTCGGGCAATCGACCCGGATCGCCGGGAGGGTCGCCGCATGTGAACGCGGCACGATCGCGGTCGACACGCCCTACGGGCGGATCTCGGCTGCGGGCAGCTTTGCGCCCAACACGAACGTCGTGGTCGGCGTGCGGCCCGAAGCCATCCTGTCCGGCGAGAACGCGGATGCCGGCTTCAACACGATCCGCGCGAAGCTCTTCGATATCGTCTACTTCGGGCCGAAGACCAATCTGCTGTTCGAGCCGAAGGCGCCCACCGACCGCCTCCTCATGGAAATCGCCCGACCGCCGCAAGCCCTGACCACAGGCCATGACGTCGCGTTACGCTGGCGCATCGAAGACACGATGGTGTTCCCGGCGCCATGACCACGATCGCGATGAGAGACTCGACCACGCGCGCAAAGGAACGGCGCACGCGCTTCGATTCGAAAGCACTGCTGGCCCTGCCCGGCCTCCTGTTCATGACCGTCGCGTTCGCCGTGCCGGTGATTCTGCTGGTCATCGAAAGTTTCACCGGGCCGCAGGGACCGACGCTCGAGGGCTATCGCAAGGTACTGGCCGACAACTATTACGTCGGCATCATCTGGAACTCGATCAAGCTCGCCCTCATCACGACGATTGCCACGTTGCTCATCGGCTATCCGGCGGCCTTCGCACTCGCGCGCGCACGGGGCACCCTTCAGGTCGTGCTGTTCGCGCTGATCTTCCTGCCGCTCACCGTCAGCATCATCGTGAAGACGTTCGGCATCTCGATCATGATGGGGCGCGGCGGCATCATCAACTGGCTGCT
>DATEKY010000471.1:0-10182 GCA_035277225.1 Xanthobacteraceae bacterium | reverse complement strand
AGCACGACGAACAGCCCCGCGTAGACGAAGCTGCGCGCCGCGTGCAGCGCGAGCTCGTGCCGCTGCGAAGGGCGCCACGCGAGCCGCTCGGTCAGTTCGTGATGATAGATCGTGTCGAAGGCCGCCATCGCGATCTGGATCGCGATCAGGGTCCAAAGCAGGATTGTCATGGATACGCCTCCCGGAAGGCGGCGGTCTGGCAGATCAGCCGGCCGAGCCGCGGGTGAACAATGTCGAGTTTGAAGAGAAAGCGTCCGTCACCGAGCTCCGCGTGCGTGACGGCGAGCGCGCCCGGGGTGAGCCAGTTCGGCAGGCGCAAGCGGAGGCCTCCGATCTGCAGGAAGTAGTGGGCCGCGCGGAAGACAAGGGCGTATTCTTGCTTTTGCGCGTGTCCTTCCCGGAAAACCGCTTCCCACTTTTCCGGGACACGCGCCTCCGCATGGATCGTCAGCGCCATGCCGACGCCGCAGCCGACGTATTCCTCGAGCCCGGTCGGACCGGCGAAGCGCTTGGACGAATGCACCACCTGCGGAAAGCCGCGCCGCCGCGCATAAAGCCGCGTCCAGTGCTGGCCGCGCGTCGCGACGTCCTCGGTGACGGTCACGACGCTCGGCGCATGCGCGTCACACACCAGCGGCAGCGGACCGCCGATCAGCCGCGCCGCCTGCGCCAGCCACCAGCCGGCGCGGCTCATCTCGTTGGTGAGCGTCTCGCCCGAATAGACCATGGTATCGCCGCCGGCGAGACGCTTGGAGAAGCGGCGGCGGATCGGGAGCGGCAGCGACATCCACGCCGCCTCGCCCATCAACGCGCGGAAACGCAGATCGCCGAGCTCGGGTTCGCTCCCGGGGGAGTGAAGCGGGGCCTTGAGCGCGGCGACCTGCGAACGCATCGTCATTTTCCTTGGCGCATGACCTTTTCCGAAAACCGGTGTCCACTTTTCGGGGTCATGCGCCGGCTTTCTTCTTCGCTCCCGGCAGGAAGTTGAGCACGCGCGCGCCGAGCTTGATCGCGGTCGCGATCTGCGGCTTCGGCACCGAAAGCATCTGCGTGTAGAAGCGCTCCATCATCTCGAGGAAGCCGAGCATCTCCTTCAGTCGTGCCCGCGCGGTCGCATGCACGGCCGGGTCGCGGTCGGCGTCCGCCGTGCAGGCCTTGAGCACCGCGACCGCGGGATCGATCTCGCGCTCCTTGCGCCCCGCCGCGATGCGCAGGAACACCTCCCAGATGTCGGTCTCGGCCTCGAAGTGGTCGCGCCGGTCGCCGCGGATCGGCACGCGGCGGATCAGGTTCCAGCCGAGCAGCTCCTTGATCGAGTTGGAGACGTTGGAGCGCGCCAGGGCGAGCGTGTCGGCGATCTCCTCCGCGGTCATCGGCCGCTCGGACAGGAACAGCAGCGCGTGGATCTGGCTGACCGAGCGGTTGACGCCCCACTGGCCGCCCATCTCGCCCCAGTGCAGCACGAAGCGCTCGATCGCGATCGGCAGGGGTTTCCTGTTGTCTGTTGTTTCTGTCATAACAGAAATATCAGACGAGACAGGACGATTGTCAAGCCGGATCAGGATCGCGGTTAACGGCTAGTGCAGGGCAAAGCCGCCGCTATAGTCCCCTTCCCTTTCCGCCTGCCAATCAACAACAGGAAATGCCCGTGACCGACTCCAAAGACATGACCATCCGCGACGTGCGCGTGACGGTGCTGCGCATGCCGTGGGCGAATCCCGACTGGATCAAGGGGCACGCGCTCGGGCCAGACCGCGGCATTCTCATCGTGGACGTCGAGACCGCCGGCGGCGTGACCGGCATGGGCTATCTGTTTCATTTCCGCCCCGGCCTGCGCTCGATTGCGACCTTCATCGAGGAGGTCATCGTCCCGCGCGTGAAGGGCAAGGACGCGACCGCGGTCGAGGCGATCTGGAAGGACCTGTGGACCTTCACCATGACCTACGGCCGCGGCGGTATCGCCTGCATGGCGATGTCGGCGCTGGACATTGCGCTGTGGGACGCGGTCGGCAAGCGCGCCGGACTGCCGCTGCACCGGCTGTGGGGTCACTACCGTTCGCAGATCCCGATCTACGGCTCGGGCTGCTTCCGCGGCGCGGGCGGCGACGGGATGATCGAGAAGGCGCTGACCTACGTGAAGCAGGGCTACACGGCGATCAAGATGCAGGTCGCACACGTGCACACGCTGGCGCAGGACGTCGAGAACGTGCGGCGCATGCGCGAGGCGGTCGGGCCCGACATCGACATCATGATCGACGTCAACATGGGCTGGAGCGCCGACGTCGCGATCGAGATGGGGCGCAAGTTCGAGCAGTACAACATCTACTGGCTGGAGGAGCCGGTATCGGCCGACGACTTCGCCGGCTATCAGCGCATCGCGGCCGCGCTCGACATGCGCGTGGTCGGCGGCGAGACGCATTTCACGCGCTATGATCTCAGGCCGTTCTTCACCAATCCGTGCCTGCCGATCCTGCAGCCCGACCCGATGCGCGGCGGCATGACCGATTTGCGCAAGATCGCGACGCTCGCGGATACGTGGGGCATCACCATCGCGCCGCATCTGTTCCCGGAGTTGAACGTGCACCTGCTCGCCTCGATCCCGAACGGCATCTGGGCCGAGAACATGGGCCTGCTCGACGATCTGTGGGTCGATCCGCCGCAGATCGCCAACGGCTTCATCACGGCGCCGGAGCGCCCGGGGCACGGGCTCAGGTTCAAGGACGAGGTGCGGCGGGATTTCACCGTCGCCTAGCGCGGGATCGCGCGGCCCAGTCTTCGGAACACCCGCCGCACGATGCCTTGCTGCGCCCGCCACGCCGCAAGTGCGCGGCGCGACGAAGCCGGCGCACGGATCGACGAGCCGAAGCCGTGCAGGACGAACAGGTTCGGAATCCCGTTCTCGATCGGGTAGCGGCGCGCGCCGTCGAGAGAGACGAGGTCGTCGCCCTCGCGCCGCATCGGCAGCCCGCTCGCCGGGCAGATCAGGTTCGGGTAGCGCTCGGCGAACGGCTTGCTGCGGTCCGGTGTCAGAGCCGGTACGGTGTAGGCGCCCGGCTTCACGGCGAGCGCGCGCGTCGCATGATAATGATTGGGGCCGCCGCCGTCGAAATCATCGTCGAAGCCCTGCATCGCCGCCAGCAGCGCCAGCGTCATCACGTGCGCCATCTGCGCCGCCCTGGTGCGCGGCCCCTGGCTGTTGTGCCCGACGGTCGTCGCTTTCAGGAACTGATGGAGCGTGTAGTAGGGCCCGGACGTGCTGCGCGTATCGGTCAAGACCGGCGCGAAGCCGGCGCTGCCGCAGGCTTCATGGAAGAACTGGCCGGTGTAGCGCAGATAGTCGTTCGGACAGCCGTGCTGCACGAAATGAAACGGCACCGTCGTCACCAGCGTGCCGCCCGGCCGCAGCACGCGAAAGGCCTCGCGGACGATGTCGTGCGGATAGGCGACGTGCTCGAACAGCGAGTTCGACGAGATGCTGTCGATGCTTTCATCAGGAAACGGGAGCGCCGTCACGCTTGCGCCGACGTCCGGACCGTAAGCCAAGTTCATGTCGAGGCGGATCACGTCGCCAAGCTCGTTCTCGGCGACGAAGGCTTCCGCGCGCGAGTCCGGCCAGACGATGTAGCTGCCCAGCTCGAGATGGACCGAGCGGCCGTTGCGATAGCGTTGCTGGCATTCGGCGAGCGCCTCGTCGAACGGCGGGCTGGACCGCGAGAAGCCGTTCACGTCCTCGAACATCGCGCCCGTGAGGGACGCGAGCCTGCGGCGTACCTTCGCGGCGGCGGATGCGCGCTCCGCTTCGGGCAACAGCGCGATCACGTTCTCCACCGTCGACCGCGCAAGATCGAGCGCGCACTCGAGGTCCTGCGCCGGCAGGTCCGGATAGTTGTGCCGCTCCCCGCCAATACGAAACGCGGACACCAGATCGGCTTCCTCGGGGCTGACATCCCTGCGCACGGCGCGCGCCGTGTAGCGGCGGCCGGAGGAGCGCGGGTCCGCGTTGTCCGAGGTCGAGAAATAGAGGCTGTCGTGCCAATGCGAGAATGCGCCCGCGCCGGCGTTGCGAACGACGTCATGCGCCGCATGCGCGGGGCCGAGCGGACGGCCGTCCTCGAACAGCTCCAGCGCAGACTTTTGCGGAGCCTCGCCCGAGTCGCCCGGGGCGGCGTCGAACGGCATCGGCAGCACCCAGCAATGCTGCCCATCCCGCCGAACGAGTTCCATGTCGAGATCGAACTCGAACGTCTGCATCTCAGCTTCGCTCGGCGACGCGCTCGAGCTTCCGGCTGAGCAGCCAGGAGAGGCCGAGGAACGCGACCAGCATCACGATGCCGAGACCCGACGACGCGTCGTTCATGAGCTTTTCCGAGACCTGCCCGAAGGCATAGCCCGCCGCGACGACCGCGCAGGACCATAGGCCGGCGGCGACGAAGTTGAGCGCGAGAAAAGTGGACCACGGCAGCCGCGACATGCCGTAGGCAAAGCCCGCGACGCCGCGGATTCCGTGCGGGTAGCGGTGGATCAGGATCATCCAGAGATAATGGCGGTCCGCCAGCCTCGCGGCGAGTTGCACCGCGCTCTGGAGCCGCGGAAAGGGAGCGAGCCAGCCCGTGCCGAAACGGCGGCCGATCCAGAAGCGGACCACGTCGCCCGCAAAGCTGCCGAGCCAGCAGACCACGATCAGCGTGCTTAAGGTCAGCGCGCCGGAATGCGCCGCATAGCCGGCAAACAGCGTCAGCAGCAGACTGTGCGACGACGCGAAGGCGAACATGAAGCTGTAGGCCGCATCGCCGTTCTGGCGAATGAGGTCGAGGAAAGAGGCGAGGTCGGTCGGATAGAGCGTCACGCACTCGCGATAGCATCATCCGGCCGATCACCAAAGCCGCGCGATTGTCGCGGCTCCTGGGGCGCGGTCAGCCCACCCCGTTTGCCTTGAAGCCGAACAGCCGCGCCGCATTCCCGCCGAGGATCGCGATCTTGTCCTTGTCGGAGATCGGCGTCCCCATCACGTGCTCGACCGGACGAACCTCCCACGGGATCGGATGGTCGGTGCCGAGCATCAACTGGCTCGCCCCGACCTGACTGACGAGGTGGCGCAGGCCTTCGCCGGAAAACACCATCGCGTCGAAGTAGAGCTGGCTCACGTATTCCGACGGCTTCTTCTTCAGCACGATGTTGGGATTACAGTTCTGCGGCGACACGAAGCAGGCGTGATCGCCGCGCATCTTGTACGAGGGCAGATAGCCGCCGCCGTGCGCCGCCAGCACCTTCAGGCCGGGGAATTTGTCGAGCGTGCCCTCGAAGATCAGGTGCTGTAGCGCGATTGTGGTATCGAGCGGATTGCCGATCGTGTTCGAGAGCCAGCCGTTGCCCTGGAAGCGTTCGCGCAGCTGCGGCGTCGACTGCGGGTGAATGTAGAGCACGGCGCCGAGCTCCTCGGCCTTCTTCAGCACTGGATGAAATTTGTCACGTGCGAAGTCCTCGCCGAGCACGCTGCCGCCGATCGCGGCGCCCTTCAGGCCCTGCTTCTTGATCGCGGTTTCCAGCATTTGCGCCGCCAACTCAGGAGCCTGCATCGGCAGCGATGCGAAGGCCGCGAAGCGGTCCGGCTTGGCGCCGCACAGCTCGGCGAGCTTCTCGTTGTTGACCTTGCAGATCGCCTCCGCGGTGTCGCGGTCCTTGCGGTACCAGAACGGATTGATCGACAGGATCTCCATGTCGATCGCCATCGCGTCCATTTCCTTCAGGCGCTGCTCGACGACGATGAAGTGCTCCTTCACGCCCTTCACCGGCGGCGGCACGTTCTTGGCGTCCTCGCCCATCAGGTCGATCGCCTGCTGGAAGAAGCAGTGCGCATGCGTATCGATGGTCTTGACCTTCTTGCCCTTCACCATCACCGGCAGCCGCGCCGGCGCCTTCTGGGCATGCGCTTCGGTCGGCAGTCCGCAGCCGCAGAACACGAGTCCGGCGAACGAACCTGCACCTTTCAGGAAATTCCGGCGTGACGTCATGGGGGCCTCCTCCCTCGTGTCTTGTTGACGCGAGCCTAGCATGGCTTTGCACCTGTGGTGCAGGCCACTCGCGCGGACCCCTCATGCGCGAGGTCCCCTCCCCGGCGCTGCGCCGCATGCTATGCCTTTGGGCAAAGGGAGGACTGAATGACCCAGGCGTTCGACTTCGCATCGTTGATTCCCGCCGGATCGCCGCCACCCGCGGTGCGCTGGCCCGGCCTCGCCAAGTACAATTTCACCGGCGGAAACAACGACGCAGACGAAGTCCCGGTCGACGATCTGGTTGCGGCGGCGACCGCGTCGCTCAAGCGCGAGGGGCGCAATCTCGCGACCTACAATGTCGCGCACGGGCCGCAGGGCTACCGGCCGCTGCGCGAGTTCCTCGTGACCAAGCTCAAGCGCGACGCCGGCATCGCGTGCAGCGCCGACGATATCCTGATGCTGTCCGGCTCGTCGCAGGCGCTCGATCTGGTCAACGCCGCACTGCTGACGCGCGGCGACACCGTGATCTGCGAGAAGGACAACTACCAGAGCACGCTGACGCGCTTCGCGCGGATCGGCGCGAAAGTCATCGGCATCCCGCTCGACCAGGACGGCATGCGCATGGACGCGCTCGCCAACGCGCTCGCCGACTGCAAGGCGCGCGGCGTGCAGCCGAAGATGATCTACACCATCCCGACGGTGCAGAACCCGACCGCGACGATCCTGCCGGAAGCGCGCCGCGCCGAGCTGCTGCGGCTGTCCGAACAGTACGGCGTCGCTGTGTTCGAGGACGACTGCTATTCCGACCTGATCTGGGACGGCACGCGCCCGCCCGCGCTCTACGCGATGAGCAAGGCGCAGAACGTGATCCACATCGGGACGTTCTCGAAGTCGATCGCGCCCGCGCTGCGGGTCGGGTTCCTCGTCGCGCCGTGGCCGATCATGTCCCGCATCCTGCCGCACAAGACCGATGCGGGCTCCGGCTCGGTCGAGCAGATGATGCTGGCCGAATACTGCGCGCCGCACTTTGCCAACCACCTGCCGGCGCTGCGCAAGGCGCTGCGCGCCAAGGTCGAGACCTTGATGGAGACGCTGAACGAGCAGTTCGGCACCGCGGCGGAGTTCGACGATCCCAAAGGCGGGATATTCCTGTGGGTGAAGCTGCCCGACAACGTCGACACGATGAAGCTCTATCAGGCGGCGCTGAAGGAAGGCGTCGCGATCAATCCCGGCAACGAGTGGTCGACCGACGCGAAGCACTCGGGTTCGCGCCTTCGCATCTGCTTCGCAAGTCCGACGCATGAGCAGATCCGGCAGGGCGTCGCGATCCTCGCCGACGTGTGCCGGCGCGAGTTCGGCGTCCCGACGCGCAGCGGCAACGTGGAGCGGCGGATGGGCTGAAGGCGCCCCACCCGGCCGCTTCGCGGCCACCCTCTCCGAAGACGGGGAGGGATGAGGCGCCGCGCAAGCGGCAAACTCCGTCTATCCCTCCCCCGAAGGGGGAGGGTGGTCGCCGGAGGCGACCGGGTGGGGCCTACTCCGCCGCGGTCTTCGCCGGCCCGTAGCCCAACTCGGCGAAAATCTCCTCGTTGTGCTCGCCCAGCGCCGGCGGCGGCGTCTCGATGCTCGGGCCGCCATGCGCGAACTTGAACGCCGCGAGCGGCACGCCGAAGCCGCCGGCGACACCGGTCGCGCCCGCGTGCTTGTGGATGATCCCGCGCGTCGACAAATGCGGATCGGCGACCGCCTCTCCCATCGTGCGCACCCGGCAGGCCGGCACATGACGCGCCTGGAGGAACTCCTCCCACTCGTCCGCGGTGCGGGTCAGCATGATCTCTTCCAGCACGGCGATTTCGCGGGCGTGGTCGGCATCGCGCTCGTCGTTGGTCTTCTTCGCCATCTCGTAGCGGCCGAGCGCCACCCACAGCCGCTTCTGCTGACGCACATTGCTCGCGCCCAACATCACCAGCGTGCCATCCTTGGTGGCGAACGCGCCGTTGGTCGCGTGCGGATGGCGGTTGCCGCTCGGCTTGGGATGCACGCCGTTGCGCAGATAGCCGGTGAGATGCGAGCTCATCAGGATCATCGCGACGTCGAGCATCGCCATATCGATGCGCTGGCCCTTGCCGGTCTTCTCGCGCTGGAACAGCGCGGCGGAGAGCGCAAACGCGCCTGTCATGCCGGTGGCGTAATCGATCGCGGGCGAGCCGAACTTGACCGGATGTACGTCCTTCGTGCCCGTCATCGCCATGATGCCGGAGGTCGCCTGGATCACGTGGTCGTAGGCGGTCTGGTTGCCGCGCGGGCCGTTCTGACCGAAGGCCGAGAACGACGCGTAGATCAGCCGCGGATTGATCTTCGACAGATCGTCGTAGCCGAGCCCGAGCGCGTCGAACGCACCGGGACGATAATTCTCGACAAACACGTCGGCGGTCGCGACCAGCTTCTTCAGGATCTCGCGGCCGCGCTCGGTCTTCAGGTCGAGCGTGATCGCACGCTTGTTCGAGGCCTGGGTCAGGAAGCCGGTGCCCATCTCGGCGTAGTTGAGCTGCTTGTCCGTGCCGGACGAGCGGCTCTGGTCCGGATCGTTCGGATCGTCCACCTTTATGACGTCGGCGCCGAGCACGGCGAGCTGATAGGCTGCGAACGGCCCGGCCAGCACGTGCGTCACGTCGATGACGCGAATTCCCTCGAACGGACGCATCGCGCCCTCCCCTTTGCGTTGTTGCCGCCAGCATGGCACGCTTTGCCACCGGCTTGAACCGCGTTGGGAGAAGACATGTACGACGAAAAATTCATGCGCCGCGCGATCGAGCTCTCGGCGCAGGCACTCGAGCAGCCGGGCGCGCGGCCTTACGGCGCGGTCGTGGTGAAAGACGGCAAGATCGTCGGCGAAGGGCTGAACGAGGCGGCGAAGAAGTTCGACCCGACTTCGCATGGCGAAGTCGAGGCGGTGCGCGATGCCTGCCGCAACCTGAAGACCACCGACCTCTCGGGCGCCGAGCTCTACACCTCGTGCGAGCCGTGCTCGGTGTGCGTCTCCACGATGATCATGGCGGGCATCAGCCGGATGTACTACGGCGCATCGCTCGAGCAGTCCGCCGGTGTCGTGCCGCGCCCGCCGCTGCCGCCCCCGACCACGATCGTGCGCCAGCAGGTCGGACTGCCGGTCGACAAGCGCGAGATGCTGCCGGCCGAGACCAAGCTGTCCGGCGATGCGATCGCCGTGCTGCGGTCCTGGGTCGAGAAACAGAAGTAGTTGTCATTCGGGGGCCGGCCCAAACGCGCGTTCACGCGCGTCTACGACGCGCTATGGGCCGGAATGACAGCGTCACCGCGAGTTATTCCGCCGCCTTCAGCGCGGGCGCATTGCCGGAGCGGAACTGATCGAGCAGCGCCGCCTCGTCGGCCTTGGCCGCAACCAGATGCCGCGCCTTGACGTGACCGAAGCCGCGGATCTTCTCCGGAATATTGGCAAGCCCGACCGCGAGGTGGTGGTTCTCGGGCGTCAGCTTGCTCATGATCTCGGCGAGCAGCGCCTCGTAGTCGGCGATCAGCTTGCGCTCGGTGCGGCGCTCTTCCGAGTAGCCGAAGATGTCGAACGCGGTGCCGCGCAGGCCTTTGAATTTCGCGAGCATGCGGAACGCCGGCAGCATGTATGGCCCAAGCGTCATCTTCTTCGGCAGGCCGGTGACCTTGTCCTTGCGTGCGAACAGCGGCGGCGCGAGGTGGAATTTGAGCCGCACGTTCTCGCCCGCGACCTCGTTCTTCACCTGCGCGAGGAATGACGGCTCGGCGTAAAGCCGCGCCACTTCGTACTCGTCCTTGTAGGCCATCAGCTTGAACAGATAGCGCGCGACCGCTTCGGCGAGCCCGCGCTTGCCCGGCGCCTTGGCGGCTTCCGCCGCCTGCACCTTGCCGACCAATGCCTCGTAGCGCGCCGCATAGGCGGCGTTCTGGTAGTCGGTCAGGAACGCGACCCGGCGCGCCACGGTCTCGTCGAACGATTGCGACAGCCGTCGCGCATCGCTGGCCGACTCCGGCGCAGGCTTGATCAGCGCCTCGACCGAGGCGAGGTCGAACGCCGCGCGGCGGCCGAACTGAAACGCCGCGAGATTCATCGGCACCGCTTCGCCGTTGAGCTCGATGGCGCGCTCGATCGACTCCGCGGAGAGCGGCAGTGCGCCCA
>DATEKY010000470.1:0-3594 GCA_035277225.1 Xanthobacteraceae bacterium | reverse complement strand
CCAGCGTGGAGGACGAGGCATGAAGATCGACGGCGCGTGCAGTTGCGGCAGCATCAGGATCGAAGGCGAAGCGGACCCGAACACGGTGTCGGTCTGCCATTGCACCGATTGCCAGACGGCGAGCGGTTCGGCATTTCGCGTCTCGGTGCCGGTGAAGGGCGATGTGTTCAAGGTCAGCGGCAAGCCGACGATCTACATCAAGACCACGGCGGAGAGCGGCAATCCACGCGCACAGGCCTTCTGCCCGACCTGCGGTGCGTCGCTTTATTCGACCACGCCGGGCGAGGGGCCGCAGGCGATGTACATCGTCCGCGTCGGCATGCTGAACCAGCGCGATCAGCTGATGCCCGGACGGCAGATCTGGTGGCGCTCGGCGCGCAACTGGGTCAGCGGGCTCGACGGCATCCGCAAGCTCGAGAAGCAGACGTAGGCGGCGCGGCTGTCATCCCGGGCGAGGCGGCACGCCGAGACCCGGGACCCATCGCGCAGTCAGCGCAGCGGGATACATGGGTCCCGGCTCGCGCCCGATGCGCGGGCTTGGCCGGGATGACAGGCGTTACTCGTCGAAGCTCGAAACAGGGTCGAGCTCCGCGGCAGCCCGGCGCCCGAAGAAGCGCTCGATCTGTTCGCGATCGAGCGATGGGCGCAGGCGCTGTGCCTCGACGAGCATCCCGCGCGCCTCGTTCGGACGCGCGAGCCTGACGAGCGCCCAGGCGGCGACGATGCGCGGCAGGAAGAATCCGCCGGCACGGCGGCAGGCGGTGTACGCCTCGTCCAGCGCTTCCTCGTAGCGGGTGGCGCGGATCAAGCCGTCCGCCAGCAGCGAGCGGAAAAACTCGAGGCGGAAATCCTGCGGACTCTGGCGGATGCCGAGCCGCATGTTGTCGATGCCGGTTGCGTGTTCGCCGTCGCGAACCTGCAGCACGCCGAGCGCAACGCGCGCCTGGGCATTGCTCGGATCGAACTCGATCGCGCGATCCAGCAGCTTGCGTCCGCGCGAGGTCTCGCCGAGGTCGCCGAAGGCACATCCGGTGTAGCCGAGCACGTCGAAGTCGTTCGGATCGAGCGCCAGCGCACGCTGCGCCGCGTCCGATGCCCGTTGCAGCGTCGCCTCGGAATACGGGAGCAGCGACATGTTGGCGCCGATCGCGGTCCACAGCGAGAACAGCGCATGCGCGATCGCGAATTCCGGGTCGGCCGCGATGGCCCGCTCGAGCAGCGCAAGGCCGCGCTCGAACCCGTCCTCGCTCCAGCCGTGCACCACCACCGCGCCGACCGCCTGCCGATAATGCGACCATGCGTCGAGATTGGCCGAGCGCCGCCGCCGCATGCTGGAAAACTCCGCGCGCAGCAGCGCCGGCTCGAGATGCGTCGCGATCTGACGCGCGATCTCGTCCTGCAGGGTCAGCGTGTCGCCGCGCTTCGCCTCGTAGCGTCCGGACCAGAGCTGGCGCCCGTTCGGCTCGGCCAGCTCCGCGGTGGCGCGCAGCACATGATCGGAGGCGCGCAGGCTGCCGGTGACGAGATACTGCACGCCGAGCTCGTCGCCGATGCGGCGGCGCTCGTGCGACGCATCGCGGTAGAGAAACGCCGAGGAGCGCGCGATGACGAAGAAGCCCGGCACGCGCGCGAGCAGCGCGGTCACGTCCTCGGTCAGCGCATCGGCCAGCAGGCCGAGCGCAATGTCCCCCGACAGGTTGGCGAAGGGCAGCACCGCGATCGAGGGACGATCGGGCAGCGGCGGCAGCTCTCGCGCCGGCTGCGCGGCGGCTTTGGGCACCTCGGTCCCGGCCGGTGCGGCATGCTGGCGCAGCTCGCCGATGAAGCGGAACCCCTTGCGCGAGACGGTGCGGATCAGCCGCTGCTCGTCGCCGCTGTCGCCGAGCGCGCGGCGCGCCGCATTGATCCGGCTGGTCAAGGTCGAGTCGGACACGGCGCGCCCGTTCCAGATCGCGTCGAGCAGATCGTCCTTGCTGACGACGCGTGCGCGCTCGCGCAGCAGATAGAGAATCAGGTCGAAGACCTGCGGCTCCACCGCGACGAGTGCGTCGGCCCGCCGCAGCTCGCGGCGGTCGGGGTCGAGCGCGAAATCCTCGAAAAAGAACGCCAAAGCGGGCCTCAACGATTCACGGCAAGGGAGAATCAACGCGCTCTCAAGGGAAAATCAAGCGGTTCTCAAAGCCAAAAATAGCGGCATTGCGCATCTTCACGGCATCAAACGCCGCGAGTCTCGCGGCTTCATCGCCAGGAGGATTGCCATGTCCGTTGCAGCCGTTCTGCAAACCGCCCCCGTTCAGCCCGACCTCGCCGCCGTCAAGACGAAGCAGCAGGCCGCATGGTCGTCCGGCGACTACGCGATCGTCGGCACCACGCTGCAGATCGTCGGCGAAGATCTGTGCGAGGCGCTCGACCTGCGCCCCGGCTCGAAAGTGCTCGACGTCGCGGCCGGCAACGGCAATGCGACGCTCGCGGCGGCGCGCCGCTGGTGCGACGTGACCTCGACCGACTACGTGCGGACCCTGCTGAACAACGGGCGCGACCGCGCGGCGGCCGAAAAGCTCAAAGTCGAATTCCGCGAAGCCGACGCCGAGAACCTGCCGTTCGCCGACAAGAGCTTCGACGTGGTGATGTCGACCTTCGGCGTGATGTTCACCGCCGACCACGACAAGGCCGCGGCCGAAATGCTGCGCGTGTGCCGCAGCGGCGGCAAGATCGGCATGGCGAACTGGACGCCGGAAGGCTTCATCGGCCAGGTGTTCAAGACGCTCGGCAAACACGTCGCCCCGCCGGCCGGCGCAAAGTCGCCCGCGCTGTGGGGCACGCGCGGGCGGCTCGACGAGATGTTCGGCAAGGCGGGCGAGATCGACGCGCAGTCGCGCATGTTCGTGTTCCGCTATCGCTCGCCCGAGCATTTCCTCGAAGTGTTCAAGACTTTCTACGGCCCGATGCTCAAGGCCTTCGCGGCGCTCGATGCCGCGAAACAGGCGGCGCTGCGCAACGATCTGCTGCTGTTGGTCGGGCAGTTCAACCGCGCGACCGACGGCACCATGGCGGTGCGCAGCGAATATCTCGAAGTCGTCATCACCAAGCGCTAAGGGGGTTCTGATGAAGCAGCTCGCAACGATCGCGCTCGCACTCGGCATCGGCGTTGCCGCGGCAACTGCCGCGTCCGCGCAGCACGGCGGCCACCGGATGGTGATGCCGGGCGATCTGAAATGGGGCGACGTGCCGTCGCTGCCGAAGGGCGCCCAGATCAGTGTGATCGAGGGGCCGATGAACGAGGCGGTGCCGTTCACCATCCGCCTCAAGTTCCCAAAGGACTACATGATCCCGGCGCATTCGCATCCGGCGATCGAGCGCGTCACGGTGCTGTCCGGCACGTTCCACATGGGCACCGGCGACAAGTTCGACAAGGCGAAGACCCATGCGCTGCGGGCCGGCGCGATCGGCATCATGCAGCCCGGCACCAATCACTTCGCGTGGACCGACGAGGAGACCATCGTTCAGCTCAACGGCACCGGGCCGTGGGGCGTGAACTACGTCGATCCGAAGGACGATCCGCGCAAAAGCCAGTAGCAAGAACAACAAGACGGC
>DATEKY010000469.1:0-13874 GCA_035277225.1 Xanthobacteraceae bacterium | reverse complement strand
GCGCCGAGGCTCAGGCCTCGGCGCGCCGCTGAAGTTCAAGAAAACGGGGACTGGGGTCATGGGGAATCAAACGGACAGGGGCGCGCGGCGCCCATCGTGGAGTGCGGCGCTCGGCGCAATCGCGCTGCTGTTTGCCGCTCTGCCAAACCTTGCGGCGGCGCAGGCGCGCGAGACCGAGCTCTCGGCAAGCCGCGGCACGGCGACGGTGAGAATCTCGGTCGGCAAGTCGGAAAGCGTGCGCACCGAAGGCGGCTTCTCCGAGGTGATCGTCAGTGAACCCGAGGTTGCCGACGCGATCCCGCTGACCGACCGCTCGCTCTCGATCCTCGGCAAGAAGATCGGCAACGCGCGCGTCTCGGTTTACGGCGAGGGCAAGAAGCTGGTCGGCGTGTTCGACATCGAGGTGTCGTACGATACCACGCGGCTCGGCAGCGAGCTGGCGCAGCGCTTCCCGCACTCGCGCTTCCGCGTCTCCTCGGTCAACGGCCGCATCATGCTGTCGGGCACCTCGCCCGACGCCGTGACGGTCGACAAGGCGCTCGCCGTCGCCAAGCAATTCGGCTCCGACGTGATCAACTCGGTGCGCGTCAGCGCTCCGCAGCAGGTGATGCTGGAAGTGCGCTTCGTCGAAGCCTCGCGCACCGCGAGCCGCGAGCTCGGCGTCAACTGGCAGGTGGTGCAGCAGCGGCTGCAGAGCGCGGGCCATGGCGTCGCGCTGGCGAGCGGCCTCACCAGTCCCATCTCGGGCGCGGAGCCGTTCGGCACGCTGCTCGGCAGCATGCTCGGCAACGGCGTGCAGGCCGACGTGCTGGTGCGCGCGCTGGAAGAGCGCGGCATCGTGCGCCGGCTCGCCGAACCGAACCTGGTGGCGCTTTCGGGCGATACCGCGAGCTTCCTCGCCGGCGGCGAATTTCCCATCCCGGTCTCGTCCAACAACCAGGGCGGCATCACGGTCGAGTTCAAGAAATACGGGGTGGGCCTCGCCTTCACGCCGACCGTGCTCGGCGACGGCGTGATCAACCTGAAGATCGAGCCGGAGGTGAGCCAGATCGATCCGACCACATCGGTCTCGGCCGGCCTGATCTCCGTCCCGGCGCTGATCGTGCGGCGCGCCAACACCACGGTCGAGCTGCGCGACGGGCAGAGCTTCGCGATCGCGGGCCTGTTGCAGAGCATCAACACCGCGGACCAGAAGCAGCTGCCCTGGCTCGCCGACGTGCCGATCCTCGGCGCGCTGGCGCGCAGCGCCGCCTACCAGAAGAAAGAGACCGACCTCGTCATCATCGTGACGCCGCGCATCGTGCGCCCGGCCCGCCCGGGAGACGTGCTGCGCACGCCGCTCGACACCTCGCGGCCGGCGAACGACTTCGAATTCTTCGGGCTCGGCCAGGCGGAGATCACCGTGCCGATGGAGCGCCGGCTCAAGGGCCGCTCCGACGGCGCGCCGCCGCAGATCGGCCACATCCTCGACGTCGCCAAGGGAGAGCGTCATGTCTCGAAATAAGGGCCCTGCCCTGCTGGCGCTCGCCGCCACCATGCTGCTCGGCGCGTGCACCACCGACATGTATCACGACCGCCGCGACAGCGTGAGCTTCGGCGCCGGCAACGCGGTTGCGGCCAACAAGGTGACGCACATGGTCGATCCTTGGCCGGTGCGCGCGGGCGACCGCAACATCGCATTCGACGGCGAGCGTATGGCGGACGCGGCCGAACGCTATCGCACCAACAAAGTCACGCCGCTCGTGCGGACCAGCACCTCGTCGCTGTCATACACGCCGGTCGCCGCGCCGGCGTCGAAGTGAGAATTTGAGTCCGAATGTTCGCACGCGAAACCAGCGAAGTGGTGAAGACGCGCGTCGTGGCGCAGTGCCGCGACGCCGATTTCGAACGCCTGTTGCGTTCGACTTTCGGGGCGGACGCCAAGATCGAGCTCACCGTCGCCAACGGCCCGTTCACCGAGACCGTGAGAAAGCTCGACATGAACGGCGCGACGGTCGCGATCGTCGACGTCGATCCGGCGAGCGAGGCTGACCTCACCGCACTCAATGCGCTGACGCAGCGGCTCGGCGGCACGCCGCCGGTGATCGTGGCGATCCCGTCGTTCGACGTGTCGGTCGCGCGGCAGCTCTTGCAGATGCGGGTCGCGGACTTCGTCGTGAAGCCGGTCGCGCCGCTCGACCTGGTGCGTGCTTGCGCGCGCGCCGCGCAGGCCGCGAAGAGCGGCAGCGGCACCGCCGAGGCGCAGATCTATACGTTTCTGCCCGCAGCCGGCGGGGTCGGGCTGACCACGCTCGCGATCGGGACCGCGATGCTGCTGCTCAAGGGCAACGGCCAGCAGAGCAGGACCTGCCTGGTCGATCTCGATTTCCAGCACGGCTCGTGCTGCGACTATCTCGACCTCGAGCCGCGCCTCGACCTCGACGAGATCGAGCCGCGTCCGGACCGGCTGGACCGGCAGCTGCTCGAGGTGATGATCTCCGAGCACTCCTCCGGCCTGAAGGTGATCGCGGCGCCGAGCCGCCCGGCCGAGATGCGCAGTTTCGATTTCGAGGTGGTCACGCGCCTGCTCGATCTGGTCGCGGCGCATTTCGACAATGTCGTGATCGACGTGCCGCGCACCTGGTTCAACTGGACCGACTCGGTGCTGATCGGTTCGAACCGCCTCTTCCTCGTCACCGAGATGACCGTGCCGGGGCTCAAGCACGCGCGCAACCTGGTCAACGTGATCCGCGAGCGCCTCCCTGACGGGCCGCCGCTCGAAGTCATCGTCAATCGCTTCGAGCAGCGCCTGTTCGGACCCGGTCTGCGCCGCGCCGACATCGAGCAGGCGCTCGGCGACTCGCTCGCCATCACCATCCCGAACAATTTCCGCCTCGTCAGCGAGGCGATCGACCGCGGCGTGCCGCTCGACGAGGTGAAGGCGGGCAACAACATCCAGCAGGCGCTGAGCAAGCTGATCGTCCCGCCGAAGCAGAAAACTCCGGTGAAGCCGGTCCCGGTTCCGACCGAGCGCAAGCTCGCAGTGGTGCGTTGACGTCATGTTCGGGAGATTCACCGCAACCAAGCGTATCGCCGAAGCCGAAGCGGCGGCCGTCGCGGCAAGCATGGCGCCGCCACCTCCGCCGCCGCTCCCGGTTGCCGAGGCGCCGGTGGAAGCTCCAAGCCTGGAATCCGTCGCGGCGCTGCCGAAAATCGAAACCGAGTCCGCGCCCTCGATCACCCCGCTGCGCGACAAGCTGCTCGACGCGAAAGTGCGGCTGCACCGCCGGCTGATCGAGGAGATCAATCTTTCGGCGATCGAGAAGGTGTCGGAAGGCGAGGTGCGGCGGCAGATCTCCGCGCTGGTCACCCAATACGTGATGGCCGAGCGCATCGCGCTCAACGCGCAGGAGCTGGAAGACTTCGTCGACGAGATCATCGACGAGATGACCGGCCTGGGGCCGATCGAGCCGTTGCTGAAGGATCCGTCGATCAACGACATCCTGATCAACGGCCACGAATGCGTCTACATCGAGCGCGCCGGCATGCTCGAACCGACGCCGGTACGCTTCAAGGACGAGCATCACCTGCTGCGCATCGTCAACAAGATCGTCTCGGCGGTGGGACGGCGGGTCGATGAATCCCAGCCGCTGTGCGACGCGCGCCTGCTCGACGGCTCTCGTATCAATATTGCGGTGCGGCCAATCGCGGTCGACGGGCCGCTGGTCTCGATCCGCAAATTCTCGAAGAAGCCGTACAATCTGAAGAAGCTGGTCGACGTCGGCGCGCTGCGCCCGGCGATGGGCGAGGTGCTCGCCGCCGCGGTGAACGCGCGCATCACCTCGATCATCTCGGGCGGCACGGGCTCCGGCAAGACCACGATGCTCAACGCCCTGTCGGCGTTCATCTCGGACAAGGAGCGCCTCGTCACCATCGAGGACGCCGCCGAACTGCAGTTGCAGCAGCCGCATGTCGGGCGCATGGAAACGCGTCCGCCCAACGTCGAGGGCCGCGGCGAAATCCGCCAGCGCGAGCTGGTCAAGAACGCGCTGCGCATGCGGCCCGACCGCATCATCCTCGGCGAGTGCCGCGGCGAAGAAGCCTTCGACATGCTGCAGGCGATGAACACCGGCCACGAAGGCTCGATGGCGACGATCCACGCCAACACGCCGCGCGACGCGATCTCGCGCCTCGAGCAGATGATCGGCATGGCCGGCATGCCGATGACGATCGCGTCGGTGCGCGGGCAGATCGCCGCCGCGATCCGCGTCATCGTGCAGCTTCAGCGCCTGTCCGACGGCAAGCGCAAGGTCACCTCGATCGCCGAGATCACCGGTCTCGAAGGCGATATCCTGCAGATGCAGGAGATCTACAAATTTGTGCGCACCGGCACCGCCGCCGACGGCAGCGTCGAGGGCCACTTCCAGGCGACCGGGGTGCGCCCGCGCTTCCTGAGCGAACTCGCCGCGCGCGGCGTCACCATTCCGGGCACGTATTTCGACCCGTCAAAGCCGTTGTGAGGATGATCCAAAAGATCGTGCTCAAGAAGAAGAACTGATCATGCCGTTCGAATTCGACACGCCGACACTGATCGTCATCTGCGCGGCGATTTCGGTCGTGCTGTTCGCCGAAGCCGTCTATCTGCTCGGCTTTTCCACCGCGTCCTATCGCAGCAACGTCAACCGCCGCCTCAAGCTGGCGAACGCCCAGCCGGACCGCGAGGCGATCCTGATCCAGTTGCGCCGCGAGCGCGGACTGACCAATGACGGCCTGCTCCGCTTCGGCATACACTGGTTCAACCGGCTGCTGCTCGAATCCGGGATGACGCGTGGCCTGCTCACGCTGGCGATGATCGGCCTGGTCGCTGCCGGCGTCGTGTTCGCCGGCGTGTTCAAGTTTCGCGGCAGCGTGATGGAAGCCGGCGCCGCGGCGACGGTCGCCGCGCTGTTGTTTCCGTTGTTCACGCTGATCGTCAAGCGCAAGCGGCGTCATGCCAAGTTCGCGGAGCAATTTCCCGACGCGATGGACATCATCGTGCGCTCGCTGCGCGCCGGCCATCCGGTGCCGGTCGCGGTCGGGCTGGTGGCGCAGGAACTGCCCGATCCGATCGGCACCGAGTTCGGCATCGCGGCCGACGAGATCACCTACGGCGCCGACGTCGAAACCGCGATGCGCAATCTCTATTTCCGCGTCGGCCAGGAGGACTTGCCGCTGTTTGTGACCGCGGTCGCGATCCAGGGCTCGACCGGCGGTAACCTGAGCGAGATCCTCTCGAACCTGTCGTCGGTCATTCGTCTGCGCTTCAAGATGCGGCGCAAGATCAAGGCGCTCGCGGCGGAAGGCAAGTTCTCGGCGATCTTCCTCTCGGGCCTGCCGGTCGCGGTGTTCGGCCTCATCAACGTGATGACACCGGACTTCTACGGCTCGATCATCCAGTACGACATGACCAAATGGGGCCTCGGTCTCGCCGCCGCGTGGATGACCGCCGGCAACCTGTTCATGTACAAGATGTGCAACTTCCGGATCTGACATGGACGCCTTTTTCGAGTTCATGAACAGCCTGTCGGGAGGCAACAACTCCACCGTGATGGTGAGCGCGTTCGTGTTCCTGTCGGCGGCGGCGCTCGCGTTCGTTTTCATGGCGGTCGCGCAGGTGCGTTTCGCGGTGAAACGGCGCGCGGCGGAAATCTCCACCGGCCCGGCCAATACGACCGACGACCCGCGCTCGCTGCGCTACGCCAGCAAGATCGCGGCGCAGCGCCTGATCGACTACACCGCCAAGCATTACTCGACCGAGAACAAGGGCGAGACCAAGGAACTGCGGCGCCGGCTGCTTCAAGCCGGCTTTCTCGACACGCGCGCGCCGGTCATGTTCTTTCTCGCCCGCGCCGTCGCAGCGGTCGTGCTGGCGCTCGGCGCCTTTCTGCTGATGCCGATGCTGCTCAAGCCGGAAAGCCCGATGTGGCCGTCGCTGTGGATCGGCGGCCTCCTGGGCTACTTCGCGCCGAGCGTCTACCTCAGCCGCCGCATCGCCGGCCGGCAGGTCGAGCATCGCACGGGATTTCCGGATTTCATGGACCTGCTGGTGGTCTGCGCCGACGCCGGTCTCAGCATGGAGGCCGCGCTCGACCGCGTCGGGCGCGAGCTCGCCGACAGCTATCAATCGCTCTCCGCCAACGTCCACATGGCGACGCTCGAACTGCGCGCCGGACGCACCTTGAGCGAGACGCTCGAGCATCTTGCCGACCGGCTCGGGCTCGAGGAAGCGCGCTCGTTCGCGACTTTGCTGCAGCAGTCGGAGAAACTCGGCTCGTCGCTCACCGAGGCGCTGCGCGTCTATTCCGACGACATGCGCCACAAGCGCCTCTCGCGCGCCGAGGAAAAGGCCTACAGCCTGCCCGCCAAGCTCTCGGTGCCGCTGACCTTGTGCGTGTTTCCGGTGGTGATCATCGTGATCATGCTGCCGGTCTACGTGAAGCTGAAGCTCGGGACGTATTGAGATTCGCCGGCGTTGCGGCGCCAACCGTAAACGCTCTCTTAAGGCCTACCCCCTATCGTCGCGGTGGGGGGAACTCAGCCCAGTTCCCGCAATGTGGTCCGCGTAACGCCGGCCGTTCGCGCCGGGTGGGTGAGTTGTATGCGTATTGTCAGCGCTGTTGCCGCGATGGCGTGCCTCGTCGCGCTCGCGGGATGCTCGTCCTCGGGCAAATTCGCCGGCCTGGGTTGGGGCGAGGACCCTCCTCCGACGGCCAATGAAACGACCGGCGGCATCGCCGGCGCGGCGCCCGAAGGCAATCTCACTGTCAAGGACGCGCTGCTCGGCGGCGACCCGGCCGACGATCTCTCGCTCGGCAAACGGCACTATCGCGAGCAGAATTACGGCCTGGCCGAACAGCATTTCCGCCGTGCGGTGGAGAAGCTGCCGCGCGACGGCGAAGCCTGGCTCGGCCTTGCCGCGTCCTACGACCGGCTGCGCCGCTACGAGCTCGCCGACCGCGCCTATCGCGAGGCGCTCTCGATCTACGGGCCGCGCCCGGAGGTGATCAACAATATCGGCTACTCGTTCCTGCTGCGCGGCGATCTGCGCAAAGCGCGCCAGAAGTTCGTCGAAGCGCAAGCGAAGGATCCGGAGAACCCGACCATCGCCAACAACATCGCGCTGGTCGACGCGGCCGCGCGGCGCCGCAAGGGATTGAACTAGTTTGCGCCTCGCGTGCCTTCGATGGCAGGGAACCCATCCGGGTTTGGGTTGGGCCCTCGCTGGAGCACCTTGAGCCGTGCTTTCATCGCATCGATTTCGGCTTGCTGACCAGCGATGATTTCCGTCGCAAGCTGCCTCACAAGTGGATCTCGCCCATAGAGCAGAAGCAAACGCGCCATGTCGACAGCGCCTTGGTGGTGCGGGATCATCATGGCGAGGAAGTCGCGATCGGGGTCTCCCGTCGGCTGCGGAGCAGCCATTTCATTGTGCATCTTCACCATCGCATCCTCAATCAGTTTGCCGAAATCGGTTCCCGGCTGGCCCCGAAGAGTAGGATGAGCGACATGAGACGGCTGCGCGTGCGCGGGCGCCAGACCGAGCACGCAGGAAACAATAACTACGGCTGGCTGCCACATGGATGCTATCCGGCCTGGCTGCGGGCTCCGGGCCGCACATAGACCAGGTTGATACTCTTTTTGTTTCGAAGCTTGCCCGAAGGCAGCGTCAGGTCACCGAGCGAAATCTGGGTGATGAATCTCGGTTGAAACGGCTCCGAAACGTCGAACGCGCTGCAGACAGTCTGTCCCGCGTTAGGAGAGTTTGGCAACTCATCTTGTTCATGCGCCACATAGAGCCGTGTACCCTCCGGGTTCGTCCAGAGGCCGTGCGCTTCACGTCCCATCGAAAAAAAATGACCCACGACCTTGCGAGCTGAAGTCGCAGCGGATCGGTCGATAATTGCGATGCGGCTAGAGGGGACGTTGCCAGGCCCGCCATCGTCAACCCGGGCGAAGCTGACATAAACAGCCTTGCCGCGCGCGTTCTCGACAAATTCAACGTGGTTGGGCCTGGCATTTTCACCCAGAGCAACTGTATCGAGCGGTCGAAAATCTGAATCAGCGCTCCAAGCCGAGACGGCATCGGCGAGCTTATGCGAAAACCAGACCTCCTGCCCATCCGGTGACGTTTTGAGGAATGGCGTAAACGCTCGCGGGTCTTGCGCTTTGATATCGACGGTCTTCACTCTCTGTGGCCGGCTGTGTCCGTCTGCCCCGAAGTTCGTGGCAAGTACGTCGACTTCGGACCCTTTCTGAGACGCAACGAACGCGAGCTTGCCGTCCGCGGAAAACCACGCCTGAGCGGGCCCGTTGATCGTGTCGACGTAGCCCCTGAGAGCACGTTCGGTCGGTTGTCCGGCTTTTGCCGCTTGAACCTCAAAGATCGCAATGCGTCCTTCGCCGCGAACCGTGACCCATAGTTCCGTTCCGTTGCGCGTGAACGTCGGCTCATGCGGCTCGCGTCCGACGAGCAGTCCCGTCGTGATACGGTCCTTGTTGGTGCTGTCGCTGGCCCGCGGATTTGGCGTGCTTCCGATAACCTGCAAACTAACCGTATCGATCAAATAGACATTGCTAGTGCCGCGTCCAGTCGTTGCAATGAGAGTGTTGTCGGGAGAAGGCGCCGCACCGTGGATGTCGATGGCGCCATGATAAAGCGGTTTTCGCACCATCGCGAGATGGGATGGTGTCACTCCGCCTGTCACAAGCCGGAATGGGGGACGCGGATCCTCGTCGAAACTTGTGAGATTGATAGTTTGCGCTACGCTGTTTGTGTTCGGGTCGATAACCGCGAGCGTGTTCGAGTCTTCGTTGCAAATGAACACGCGGTCCTGGTTAGCTGCAAGGCGGCCCTGCGCCCCGGCCTTTCCCGCGCTCAACGCGAGAGCGGATACGGCTCCGACAAGAACTTCTCTCCGTGTGGTGCTCATTCACGATCTCCTGACTTGTCCACGGCAGCGGGAAGTCAATCAAGCGGAAGGCTGGCTTCCGGTCCGGCCTCTCCTCGAACGGGTCAGTGGGTAGACCCCGAACCTCATAACAAATTCACCATTCTTGACTACGCGAGACAATCCCCGACGTCGCAGGTGGTTCAATTCGCACCGCTGCCCGCGCCGGCCTGCCATTCACCGCTGTGGGCCGTTGCAAAAACTTCTAGCGCTTGACTATGCAGCCGCGTTGCCGAGCGGCGGCGACGCCAACCGTGCTCGGCGGTGTCCGGTTTGCGTCCGACAAGCTCAAGGTGAACACAATGCGTCCGCTTTCGGGCAAATCGCGATCAAACCATCGGTGACCCGGCGCGCCACGCGCCGGCGCGGAGCGCCTGATTACACCCCGGGTTCGCAATTATTCATTGAAGCGTCACATCAGCGTCAGGCAATCCAAACACGCTTGCTCCCGCCGACCTGCGCATCCGCGCATTGCGACCGGCTCCACGGCGGTGCACAACGACATCCCGTCCAACACCTTCAACATCGCCGTGCTGTGCTCGAAGAGATTTTCCAGCAGCAGAAATGAACCCGCCGGGCGTTGCCGGTGCCAACAGCGCAACCACACCCGCGACCGGCGGGCGCGGCTTTTCATTTGCAGGATATGGCGTGCGCGCTGGCTCGTGCCGCGCCGGGAGTCTTGTCGGGACCGGGACCCGCATCGCGCCGCGACGTAATTCATCGCGTCGTTCATTTGTAGACCGACCCAGTCCTCAATCTTCGCCCAACATGTGACATCTGCGACCGTTCACGGAATTGCGATGTCCGGCATCCGTTGGAGGCGCTAGGCTATTCGGCGACGCGCGCTTGCAAAAAATCCTGCCAACAGGGACTTCGCGCGCGAGTTGGCGACGGGAAAGCTCACCGGCGGGTGAGCGGGAGGACACATGGTTGCGCTTACCATCAATGGACAATCACACAATGTCGACGTCGAGCCGAACACCCCGCTGCTCTGGGTGATTCGCGAACAGGTCGGCCTGACTGGCACCAAATACGGATGCGGCGTTGCCCAATGCGGCGCCTGCACGGTTCATGTCGACGGACAAGCGGTGCGCTCCTGCTCGATGCAGGTGAGCGACGCGGTCGGCAAGAAGATCACCACCATCGAAGGGCTCGCCGTCGGCGGCAAGCTCAGCAAGGTGCAGGAGGCCTGGGTGGCGCACGACGTGCCGCAATGCGGCTACTGCCAGTGCGGAATGATCATGGCGGTCTCGGCGCTGCTCGCCGAGAAGCCGAAGCCGACCGACAAGGATATCGACGAGGCGATCACCAATATCTGCCGGTGCGGGACGTTCCAGCAGGTGCGTGAAGCCATCCACATGGCCGCGAACGCGTGAGGGAGGGCATCATGAATTTCGTTCCGAAGATGAATCGCCGTTCCTTCCTCGTGGGCAGCGCCGCGGTCGCCGGCGGCGGCCTCGCGCTCGGCATCGAGCTGCCGTCCGCCAGTGCACAGGGCGCAGCGCCTGAACTCGGCGTCTGGGTCGTGGTCAAGCCGGACGACAGCGTGGTCGTGCGCATCGTTCGCGCCGAGATGGGCCAGGGCACCATCACGGGCCTTGCACAGCTCGTCGCCGAAGAGCTCGAAGCCGACTGGTCGAAGGTTTCGTACGAGCATCCGACACCAAGCGAGAGCGTCAGGCGCAAGCGGGCCTGGGGCTCCTACTCGACCGGCGGAAGCCGCGGCATCCGCGAGTCGCACGAATATGTGCGCCAGGGCGGCGCGGCGGCACGCATGATGCTGATGCAGGCGGCCGCCAACGAGTGGAAGGTGCCGGTCGGCGAAGTCACCGCGTCTGCCGGCGTGCTGAGCCACAAGGCGTCGAACCGCACGCTCAGCTACGGCAAGGTTGCGGAAGCGGCATCCAAGCTTCCGGTGCCGGAGAAGCCGGCGCTGAAGGATCCGAAGGACTGGAAGATCGCCGGCAAGCCGATCAAGCGGTTCAGGACGGTCGACAAGGTGACCGGCAAGCAGGTCTACGGCGCCGACTTCAAGCTCCCCGGCATGCTGAACGCGACGATCAAGGAGTCGCCGGTGTTCGGCGGCAAGGTGAAGAGCTTCGATGCCGCCAAGGTTGCCGGCATGAAGGGCGTCAAGAAGGTCCTTCAGGTGGGCGAGACCGGCGTCGCCGTCGTCGCCGACACCTGGTGGCAGGCCAAGGTCGCGCTCGACGCGCTGCCGATCGTCTGGGACGAGGGCCCGAACGCGAAGGTCTCGAGCGCCTCGATCGCCGAGACCCTGAAAGCCGGCCTCGACGCCGAGCAGGCCTTCGTCGGCAACCAGAACGGCGATGCCAAGGCGGCGATCGCGAGTGCGGCCAAGAAGGTCGAGGCGGTCTACTCCTACCCGTACCAGAACCACGCCCCGATGGAGCCCATGAACGCCACGGCGCGTTATACGCCGGAGCGTTGCGAGGTGTGGGTCCCGACGCAGGACGGCGAAGCCTCGTTCGCGGCGGTGCTCGCGGCGTCCGGCCTGCCGGCCGACAAGTGCGAGGTGCACATGCTCGACCTCGGCGGCGGCTTCGGCCGGCGCGGCGCGTTCCAGGACTACGTGCATCAGGCTGTCCGCATCGCCAAGGAGATGCCGGGCACCCCGATCAAGCTGCTCTGGTCGCGCGAGGAAGACATGGCGCAGGGCCGGTATCACCCGGTCATGATGGCCAAGATGGTCGGCGCGCTCGACAAGGACAACAACCTGACCGGCCTGCACATTCGCCTGTCGGGCCAGTCGATCCTCGCGAGCGTGCGTCCGCAGGTGCTCGAGCAGGAAAAGGGGCGCGATCCGCTCACCTTCCAGGGCCTGTTCCAAACCGGCGAGCATTCGTTCAGCTACACGGTCCCGAACCTGCTGATCGACCATGCGATGCGCAACCCGCACGTCCCGCCGGGATTCTGGCGCGGCGTGAACATCAACCAGAACGCCATCTTCATGGAATGCTTCATGGATGAGCTGGCGCAGGCGGCGGGCCAGGACGAGCTGGAATTCCGCCGCAAGCTGCTCGGCAACCATCCGCGCAACCTCGCCGCGCTCAACGCGGTCGCGGAGAAGATCGGCTGGGGCAAGCCCGCGCCGGCCGGCATCCATCGCGGGCTCGCGCACATGAAGGCGTTCAACGCCTACGTGGCGGGTGCGGCGGAAGTGTCCGTCACAGGCGGCAAGCTGAAGGTCCACCGCATCGTCGCGGCGACCGATCCGACCTACGCGGTCAACCCGGCGCAGATCGACCGGCAGGTTGCCGGCTCGTTCGTCTACGGCCTGTCGGCGCTCTACTACCAGGAGTGCACGATCAAGGACGGCCGCGTGGTGGAGCTGAACTTCGACACCTACGATTCCATGCGGATCGCCCAGATGCCGAAGGTCGAGTCGATCATCATGCCGAGCGGCGGCAGCGGACCGTGGGGCGGCATCGGCGAGCCGACCATCTGCGTCGCGGCTCCGGCGGTGATGAACGCCTACTTCAAGGCGACGGGCAAGCGCATCCGCTCGTTCCCGCTGAAGAACCACGACATCGCGATGGCGTAAACGGGAACCAGACCGTACAATCCAGGGCGGCGGTGAAAACCGCCGCCCTGTCAGCGTGGGGTATCGAAGCATGACGACACGCTTCACCATCGCGGCTCTGGCTGTCCTGCTCGGCAGCAGCGCCGCATTGGCCGACGGCCCAGCCGGCGCGGCCTCCTGCTCCGGCTGTCACGCCGCAAGCACGCGCGTGGAGACGCCGGTGCCGCCGCTCAAGGGGCGGAGCCAGGCCGACATCGCGGACGCGATGCTCGATTACAAATCCGGCAAGCGCGCCGGCACCATCATGGACCGCATCGCGAAGGGGTTCTCCGACGAGGAGATCCGCGCGATCGCCGCGTGGTACGCGGGACAGAAGTAGGAGGCGTCTCCATGCGCACCAGCCGCCGTCAATTCCTCAAGGCCTCGGCCGCAGCCGCGCTGCTGCCTATGCCCGCCATCGCGCAAGGTGCCGGCCCGCGCGTCGTCGTGATCGGCGGCGGGTTCGCCGGCGCCTCCGCGGCGCGCGCGCTCAAGCACGAGAACGCGGCCGTGCGCGTGACCCTGGTGGAGCCCAACCAGACGTTCACCGCCTGCCCGTTTTCCAACGGCGTGCTGGCCGAGCTGCGCGACCTGAAGCAGCAGCAATTCACCTACGACAAGGTCGAGCAGGCCGGCGTCACGCTGGCGAAGCAGGCCGCCACGGCGGTGGATGCGCAGGCGAAAAGCGTCACGCTCGCGAACGGCACGACGCTGCCCTACGACCGGCTGATCATGGCGCCAGGCATCGAGGTGCGTTTCGACGCGCTGCCGGGTTACGACGCGCGCGCGGCCGACATGATGCCGCATGCCTGGCAGGCGGGCGAGCAGACGCTGCTGCTGCACAGCGCCATCGCCTCGATGGAGGACGGCGGCACGGTGTTCATCGTGGCCCCGGCCAATCCGTTCCGCTGCCCGCCCGGCCCCTACGAGCGCGCGAGCCTGATCGCCTATTACCTGAAAACCAAAAAGCCGAAGTCGAAGGTGATCATCCTCGACGCCAAGGATAGCTTCTCCAAGCAGCGCCTGTTCCAGAATGCCTGGAAGGAGCTTTATCCCAACCATCTCGAATGGGTGTCGCTGTCGCAGGGCGGCAAGGTGAATGCCGTCAAGCCCGACGAGAAGACGCTGGTCACCGATTTCACCAACCACAAGGCAGTGGTCGCAAATGTGATCCCGCCGCAGCGCGCGGCGCCGATCGCGCAAAAGGCCGGCGTCGCCGACCGCTCGGGCTGGTGCCCGGTCGATCCGGTCACGTTCGAGTCGAAGCTGATCCCGAACATCCACGTGATCGGCGATGCCGCCATCATGGGCGGGATGCCGAAGTC
>DATEKY010000468.1:0-4782 GCA_035277225.1 Xanthobacteraceae bacterium | reverse complement strand
TGGACTCTCATCAGCAACTGAAGGCCATGCCGCACTCGGAAACCATGCTGGACGTGCGCGGCACGCGGATCCGCGTGCTGCGCGGCGGCAGCGGCCCGCCGCTGATCTTCCTGCATGGCGCGAGCGGGCACGTCGGATGGCTGCCGTTTCTCGACCGGCTGTCGCAGCGGTTCGACGTGATCGCGCCGGAGCATCCGGGCTTCGGCGCCTCCGACGATCCACCCTGGCTCGATCGCCCGAGCGATCTTGCCTACTTCTATCTCGACCTCATCGGCGCGCTGAAGCTCGATGGCGTTCACCTGATGGGCACCTCGCTCGGCGGCTGGATCGCGGCCGAGCTCGGCGTGCGCAATACGTCGCGGCTTGCGAGCCTCACGCTGATCTGCGCGGTCGGCATTCTGGCGAACGACGGCACGCCGATGGACGACATGTTCCGCATGAACGCGGAGGAGAATGCGCGGCGTTTCTACGTCGATCCGGAGCGCGTGCGGCGGCGGCTCGCGGCGCTCGCTTCGGCCGATCCACGCATGCTGGTGCGCAACCGCAGCACGGTGGTGCGTCTGTCGTATCCGCACTTCGTCAATCCGGAGCTTGCGAAATGGCTGCACCGAGTGGACGTGCCGACTCTGCTGGTCTGGGGCGCGAATGACGGCCTCGTCCCGCCGCGGTTCGGCGAGGCCTATCGGGACCGCATCCCGGGCGCGACCCTGGTGGTGATCCCGCAGGCCGGCCACGCGCCGTTCGAGGAACAGCCGGAGTTGTTCCTCGCCGCGTTCGACGCGTTCCTCGACCGTCAGGCCTGAGCTACTTCCACTTCGCGAGGTAGAAGCGCGGCAGCTCGTCGGCGTAGGGCGTGAAGTCGAGCGTCTTCGAGAAGCCGTAGGTGGTCACGTAGGTGTGCAGCGGCGCCCAGTAGGCCTGCTCGGTGATCCGATGGATGGCCGACGAATAGGCCTTCTTGCGCACCTCCGGATCGTTCGACGATCCGCCCTCGACCAGCCACTTGATTACGTCGGGATCGCGTGCGTAGTCGTCGGCGCCGCCGTCGAAGAAATTCGGCATGATCGCCGACACGTCGTTGATCGAATAGCTGCCCCAGCTGCCGAGATACGAGCGCAGCTCGCCGGCCTTGGCGCGCTGGATCAGCGCCGCCACCTGGAGCTGGTTGAGCTTGGCGCGGATGCCGACCGCCTGCAGATAATTCTGCACCGCCGCGCCCCATTGCGGCAGCACGTAGCTGGTCAGCTCGAGGTCGAAGCCGTTCGGATAGCCGGCCTCGGCGAGCAGCTGCTTCGCCTTGGCGGGGTCGTAGTCGTAGAGCACCGAGGCCTCGGCGTCGCAGCCGAACTGCGGCGGGAAGCACGGCGCGGGGGGAACGCGGCTGCCGCCGGTGACCAGCTTGTCGGCGATCGCCTTGCGGTCGATCGCGTGCCAGATCGCCTGGCGCACCTTCAGCTTGGTGACCGGATTGTCGGCGCCGGTGCGTCCGGCGGCGTCGAGCGAGAGGTAGCCGACGCGCATCGACTCCTTGCGCACGGCGCTCAGTGTCGGGATCTTGTTGACGTTCTCGAACTGGTCCGGGTTCATGTTCCAGATCCAGTCGGCGCGCTGCGCCAGCAATTCAGTCAGCTCGGTGGTTGCGTCCGGCACGAAGCGTACGCTCAACCGCTTGATCGCCGGTTTGCCTTTCGGGCTGCCGGCCCAGTAATCCTCGAAGCGCTCGAAGTCGATCGACACGCCGGGCTCGACCTTCACCATCTTGTACGGGCCGGCGCCGACCGGCGCCTTGGCGTAGCCTTCTGGGCCGACCTTCTCGCGATAGGCCTTGGGATAGATCGGGATCACCAGCGCGAAATAGTCAAGCGCAGCCGGGGTCGGGCGCTTGAGCTTCACGCGCACCGAGAGCTCGCCGGTCTTTTCCGCCTTGTCGATCCAGTTGTAGTTCGCCGGCGTCGAGACCTTGCTCGCCGGGTCGGCTGCGACGGTCAGGGTGTAGACCACGTCGTCGGCGGTCAGCGGTGAGCCGTCGTGGAATTTCACGCCCGGCCGCAGGGTGAACTCGATCGTGGTGGCGTCGGGGAATTTCCATTCGGTCGCGAGCAGCGGCTCGATTTTGAACGTATCGGGATTGCGATAGACCAACCCGTCCCAGCCCTGGTGATGCATCACCACGCCGGTGCGCAGGTTGTTGTAATAGGGATCGATGTTCGGCAGCGCATCGCGCATCGAAATGCGCAGATTGTCGGCGGATTTCTGCGCCATCGCGGGCGTCGCCAGCAGGGCCGCCGCCGCAATCGCCAGACCGAATTTGAACTGCACGCGCATATCGCTCTCCGTTCTCGTCCTGGAAGAACCACGCCTCATGCTAGATGGCACTCTACCACTCCTTCGCCCGCGCGGACCACCGGCTGCGGCGGCACGCTGCCGCAGCGCTCGACCGCGATCCGGCAGCGCGGGTGGAAGCGGCAGCCGGGCGGAATGTTGGCCGGGTCGGGCATGATATCGCCCAGCCCTACGTCCGGCACGCCGCGGCCCGGCTCCGGCGTCAGCACGCTGTCGAGCAGCGCGCGCGTGTAGGGGTGCCGCGGCGAGCGGAACAGCGCGTCGGTCTCGTTGCGCTCGACGATGCGGCCGAGATACATCACCGCGACCTCGCTCGCGACGTGCTCCACCACCGCGAGATTGTGGCTGATGAACAGGTAAGTGAGCCCGAGGTCGCGCCGCAGGTCGGCGAGCAGATTGAGGATCTGCGCCTGCACCGAGACGTCGAGCGCGCTGGTCGGCTCGTCGCAGATCACGATGCGCGGCTCAAGCACGAGCGCGCGCGCGATCGCGGCGCGTTGGCGCTGCCCGCCGGACAGCTGCGCCGGCATGCGCTCGCCCATTTCGGCAGAGAGCCCGACGCGCTCGAGGATCCGCGCGACGCGCTTGTCGATTTCGCCGCGCGTGAACGTGCCCTGTGCGTCGAGCGGAAGCGCCACGATGTCCCTGATGCGTCGGCGCGGATTGAGCGAGGCGAACGGGTCTTGGAACACGGGCTGGATCAGCCGCGCGCGCGCCTTGCGGTCCAGCTCGAACAGGCGCTTGCCGTCGACCAGCGCCGTGCCCGCGGTCGGCGCCAGCAGCCCGAGGATGAGGCGCGCCAGCGTGGTCTTTCCACAACCCGACTCGCCGACGATGCCAAGCACGCTGCCGGCCGGGATGCTGAACGTCACGTCATCCACCGCGATGACGCGTTTTTCCGCCACGAGCATTCCCGAACGCACGCGGAATTCGCGGCGGAGATTGGCGACTTCGATCGCGGCGCTCATGCGGGCGCGGGCTCGGCGAGTTCGCGCGGCATCAGCCGGCAGAGGTAGTCGTGCCCCGCGCCGGCCAGGCGGCGCGCAATCTCGTGCGCGCACGTTGCGTCCGCATGCGCGCAGCGCGAGCGGAACGCGCAACCGGCAAAGCCCGGCGGAATGGTCGGCACCACGCCCGGGATCGAGCCGAGCGGCTTGTCGCGCCGCACCCGCCCCGGTGCCGGCACGCAGGACAAGAGCCCGCGCGTGTAAGGATGCTGCGGCGCGCGGAACAGCGCCGCGGTCGGCGCGCGCTCGACCACTTCGCCCGCATACATCACCGAGACGCGGTCGGCGACGCGCGCCACGATGCCGAGGTCGTGCGTGATCAGCAGGATCGAGAGCTTGAGCTCGCGCTTGAGCGAGGCGAGCAGGCGCAGGATCTGCGCCTGCACGGTGACGTCGAGCGCGGTGGTCGGCTCGTCGGCGACCAGCAGCTCCGGATCGCACATCAGCGCCATTGCGATCATCACGCGCTGGCGCAACCCGCCGGAGAGCTGGTGCGGAAACTGCCCGAGCCGCATCTCCGGCGCCGTGATGCCGACGCGGCCCATCAGCGCGACCGCGCGCTCCAGCGCATCGCCGCGCGAGGCGCCCTTGTGGCGGGTCAGCACCTCGGCCATCTGCGAGCCGACCGTGAAGGCCGGGTTCAGGCTCGTCATCGGCTCCTGGAAGATCATCGACATGCGGTTGCCGCGGATACGCGCCATCGCGCGGTCCGAGAGCGACAGCAGGTCGGTACCGGCAAAGCTCATGCGCGCCGCGCGCCGCTCGCCGCCACGCGCGAGCAACCCCATGGTCGCAAGCGCGGTGACCGATTTGCCGCAGCCCGACTCGCCGACCAGGCAATGGGTCTCGCCCTTCTCGAGCCGCAGCGAAGCGCCACGAACCGCCGCGACCGGCCCGAAGCGCACCTCCAGGTCTTCGATCTCCAGCAGGGCGCTCACCGCAACCGCTCCGTGCCGAGCAGATTGCGCAATCCGTCGCCGACCAGGTTGATGCCGAGCACCAGCACCGCGAGCGCGACGCCCGGGATCATGATCACCCAGGCCGAGAAGAACATGTAGTCCTTGCCCTCGGCGATCATCAGTCCCCACGAGGGCAGTGGCGGCGGCACGCCGAGGCCGAGAAACGACAGCGCGGCTTCGAGCAGGATCGCAAGCGCCATTTCGAGCGTCACCACCACGGCGAGGTGGCTCGCGATGTTGGGCAATATCTCCTTGACCAGGATATGCGATGTCGAGGCGCCGGCGCACCAGGCGGCATTGACGTAGTCGAGACTGCGCACCTGCATCGTGGTGGCGCGAGCGACGACTGCGAACCGGTCCCACAGCAGCAGGCCGAGCGTCGCGACCACGAGCCCGAGCCCCGAGCCCATCAGCCCCACCACCGCGAGGGCGACCAGGACGACCGGAATCGACAGCCGCGTCGTGATGGCGAA
>DATEKY010000467.1:0-2987 GCA_035277225.1 Xanthobacteraceae bacterium | reverse complement strand
TGATCATGGGCAGCAATCACGCCCGGGTGCTCGCCGACCTGTCGGGCGTCAAGGTCGTAGGCATCGCCGATCCGGGCGCGTCGCACCGCGAGCTGCTTGGCCAGATCGTCGGCTGCGAGGTCTGCGACAGTGCCGAGGCGCTGCTCGATTTGGGCATCGATGCGGCCGTGATTGCGGCACCGACCCATCTGCATCACGACATCGCGCTGACCTGCATCAAGCGCGGCGTGCATGTGCTGGTCGAAAAGCCGATCGCCTCCAACGTCGAGGAAGGCCGCGCGATCGTCGCCGCGGCGGAGCGCGCCGGCGTGACCCTGATGATCGGCCATGTCGAGCGCTTCAATCCGGCCGTGCAGGCGATCAAGGACGCGATCAAGGGCGAGGATATTCTCTCGATCGCGATCACGCGGGTCGGCCCGTTCCCGCCGCGCATGTCGAATGTCGGCGTGGTGATCGACCTCGCGGTGCATGACATCGACCTGATCCGCTGGTTCACCGATTCGGAAATCACCGAGGTCCAGCCGCAGATCAAGAGCGCGGTCGCCGAGCGCGAGGACATCGCGCTGTTGCAGTTCCGCACGGCGTCCGGCGTGCTGGCGCAGATCAACACCAACTGGCTCACCCCGTTCAAAACGCGCACCGTGCACATCGCGACGCGCAAGAAATACCTGATCGGCGACCTGCTCACGCGTCAGGTGACCGAATGCTTCGGCTTCCAGCCCGACGGCAGCTATTCGATGCGTCATCTCTCCGCCGGCCACGCCGAACCGCTGCGCTCCGAGCTGTTCGCCTTCGTGAAGGCGATCCGCGAGAAGGTGCCGCCGGCGGTCACCGGCGCCGAAGGCGTCGCCAGCCTTGAAGTCGCCATGCGTTGCCTGCAGGGCGACGTGACCCCCGCGCAGCGCAAGCCGCGCAAGGTCGCGGGCTGATTTTGGACAGGCAATGAACCAGCATACGCGCGTGCAAGCTCCGCTCCCGTTCATCGATGTCGCCGCGCAGCGCCGCCGCCTCGGCAGCCGCATCGACGACGCTATTACGCGCGTCGTAAACCACTGCCAGTTCATCAACGGCCCGGAAGTGCGCGAGCTCGAGCGCGACCTCTCGGCTTTCTGCGGTGCGAAGCACTCGATCGGCGTGTCGAGCGGCACCGACGCGCTGGTGCTGATCCTGATGGCGCTCGGGGTGGGGAAGGGCGACGCGGTGTTCTGCCCGGCCTTCACGTTCTCGGCGACGGCGGAATCCGTGGCGCTGGTCGGCGCGACGCCGGTGTTCGTCGACGTGCTCGAGGCGACCTTCAATCTCGATCCCGCGAGCCTGGAACGCGGCATCGCGACCGCGCAGCGGCTCGAGCTCAATCCGAAGGCCGTGATGGCGGTCGACCTGTTCGGGCTGCCGGCCGATTACGATGCGATCGTGCGGATCGCGCAGAAGCATGATCTCAAAGTGATCGACGACGCGGCGCAGTCGTTCGGCGCGACCTATCGCAACCGCAAGGTCGGCATGCTCGGCGACGTGACGGCGACCAGCTTCTTTCCGGCGAAGCCGCTTGGCTGCTACGGCGACGGCGGCGCGGTGTTCACCGACGACGACGATCTGGCGGCGCTGATTCTCAGCCTGCGCAACCACGGCGCGGGCGAGGACCGCTACGACAATGTTCGCATCGGCATGAACGGCCGTCTCGACACCATCCAGGCGGCGGTGCTGATCGAGAAGCTGAAGATCTTCCCCGACGAGATCGAGACGCGCGACCGCCTGGCGCAGCGCTACAACGCGCTGCTCGGCGACATCGCGACGGTGCCGCAGGTGCCGTCCGGCTTCGGGTCGGTGTGGGCGCAGTACACGATCCGGCTCGCGGCCGGAAAGCGCGATCCGCTAGCCGCGGCGTTGCGCAGCCAGGGCATTCCGACGGCGCAGTATTACCCCAAGCCGACCCACCGGCAGACCGCCTACCGCGATTATCCGCTGGCCGACGGCGGTCTTCCGGTGACCGACCGGCTCGCCGACGAGGTGATCAGTCTGCCGATGCACGCCTATCTCGACGAGGCGACGCAGGACCGCATCGTGACGGCCGTGCGTGACGCCCTTCGCGCCTGAGACTCAGGCTATCCTATCCCTCCCCCGGGCGGGGGAGGGATAGGAACGTGATCAACCGCATCCTGACCGTCGGCGGCCTGACGCTCGTCTCGCGCGTCACCGGCTTCCTGCGCGACATCGTGATGGCGGCCGTGCTCGGCGCCGGTCCGGTGGCGGATGCGTTCCTGGTGGCGTTCCGCCTGCCCAATCATTTCCGCGCGATCTTTGCCGAAGGCGCGTTTGCGGCGGCATTCGTCCCGGCCTATGCGCGCGTGCGCACGCAGGGCGGCACGGACGCGGCGAAATTGTTCGGCGACCGAATCTTCACGCTGCTGCTGATCAGCCAGGTCGTGCTGCTCGCGCTCGCGCTCGCCTTCACGCCGTGGGTGATCCGCCTGCTTGCGCCCGGCTTCACCGGCGAGCCGCAGCGCTTCGGTCTCGCGGTCGAGCTCACCCGCATCACGTTCCCATACCTGGCGCTGATGACCCTGGTGACGCTGTTCTCCGGCATCCTCAACTCGATCGGCAAATTCGCCGCCGCCGCCGCGGCGCCGATCCTGCTCAACCTCACCATGATGTTCGCGCTGCTGCTCGCGGTGTTCTTCCCGACCGCCGGACACGCGGCGGCGTGGGGCGTGCTGATCGCGGGCGTGCTGGAGGTGCTGCTGGTCGGCGGGGCCGCGTTGCGCGCCGACGTGATGACGGTGTTGCGCCGCCCGAGGCTCGATGCCGACGTGAAGCGTTTCTTCAAGGCGCTCGGACCGGCCACCGTCGGCTCGGCCGGCGTGCAGCTTGCGCTGTTCGCCGACACCATCATCGCGAGCTTCCTCGCGGCCGGTGCGCTCTCGGCGCTCTATTACGCCGACCGGCTCTATCAGCTGCCCGGCGGCGTCATCGGCATCGCGGTCGGCACG
>DATEKY010000466.1:0-7616 GCA_035277225.1 Xanthobacteraceae bacterium | reverse complement strand
TCCGTGCTGCTCCATCGAGGCAATCGGCAGAATCACGATCGCGTTCGCGGCGGCCTTGGCGCGCAGATCCTCGGCGGTCAGTTCTTTCCACATCACCGACGGCATCAGTAGGTCACTTTCTTCTCGACATAACGGAACTGGACCGCGGTGAGTGCGATCACGATGATCATCAGGATGACGGATTGCGCCGCCGAGCCGCCGAGATCGCCGCCGAGACGGCCGTCGGCATAGACCTTGTAGACCAGCGTCTCGGTTGCCTTGGCGGGCCCGCCGCCGGTCATCGCGTCGATGATGCCGAACGTGTCGAAGAACGCGTAGACGATGTTGACGACCAGCAGGAAGAACGTCGTCGGCGAGAGCAGCGGAAACACGATGGTCCAGAACCGCCGCATCGGCCGCGCGCCGTCGATCGCCGCCGCCTCGATCACGCTGCGCGGGATCGCCGCGAGGCCGGCGAGGAAGAACAGGAAATTGTAGGAGATCTGCTTCCATGTGGCGGCGAGCACCACCATCGTCATGGCGTGGTTGTCGTTCAGCAGCGGGTTCCAGTCGATGCCGAGATAGTCGCGCAGGCCGCGCGCCACGACGCCGAGCGAGGGCTGGAACATGAACGCCCACAGCACGCCGGCAACCGCGGGCGCAACCGCATACGGCCAGATCAGCAGCGTGCGATAGACGCCGGCGCCGCGCAGCTGCTTGTCGGCCTGCGTCGCGAGCAAGAGCGCGCAGGAGAGCGAGAGCACTGCGACGAGCCCGGAGAAGACGAGTGTGGTCGTGATCGTGCGGTAGTAGGAGGCGTCGGCGAACAGGTGCTTGTAGTTCTCGAGCCAGACGAAGTCGGTCGCAAGCCCGAACGCGTCCTGCAGCAGGAACGACTGCCACAGCGCCTGGCTCGCCGGCCAATAGAAGAACACCACCGTGACGATGATCTGCGGAACGAGCAGAGCATACGGCAGGAAACGGTGGGAGAAGATCGCGCGCTTTTCCATTCACTCAGACCGTGGTGCGTGCCCGTGCACCGGCCTCTCACTCCCTCCCCCGCTTGCGGGGGAGGGTGGGGTGGGGGCAGGCGTGAAATCCCCCTCCGCCGCGCTACGTGCGGCACCTCCCCCGCAAGCGGGGGAGGATAAGCAAGACTACCTTGTCACCGTCCGCTCGAACTGCCGCAGCATCGTGTTGCCGCGTGCGACCGCCGCGTCGAGCGCTTCCTTCGCGCCCTTCTTGCCGGCGAGCGCGGCCTCGAACTCCTCGGCCCACACGTCGCGCAACTGCACCATGTTGCCGAGGCGAAGCCCGCGCGAATTCTCGGTCGGCTCCTTGTTGGTCAGCTCGAGCAGCGGCGTTTCGAGATACGGGTTCTCCTTGTAGTACCCCGACTCCTTGGTCTTGGCGTAGGCCGCCTTGGTGATCGGCAAGTAGCCCGAGGCCTTGTGCACCTCGACCTGGCGGTCGGTGTCGGACAGGAAGGTGAAGAATTTCGCGACGCCCTTGTACTCCTCCGGCTTCTTGCCGCCCATCACCCACAGCGAGGCGCCGCCGATGATCGAGTTCTGCGGCGCGCCGGCCTGGTCCGGGTAATAGGGCATCGGCGCGTTGGTCCAGTCGAACTTGGCGTTCGCCTTGACGTTACCGAAGAAGCCCGACGAAGTGAGGAAGATCGGGCATTCGCCAGAGGTGAAGCGGCCTTCGCCGGTATTGGTGCGGCCGGAGTAGCTGTAGACCTTCTCCTTCTCCAGCTCGACCAGGTTCTGCAGGTGCTTGACGTGCAGCGGGCCGTTGAAGTTGAGCACCGTGTCGAAGCCGTCGAGGCCGTTCGCCTTGGTCGAGAGCGACACATTGTGCCAGGCCGAGAGCTGCTCGACGTTGACCCAGGTGACCCAGGCGTTGGAGAAGCCGCAGGTCGCGTGACCGGCGGCCTTGAGCTTCTTCGCCGCCTCGAACACGTCGGGCCATGTCTTCGGGATGTTGTTCGGATCGAGCCCCGCCTTCTTGAAGGCGTCGCGGTTGATCCACATCACGGTGGACGACGAGCTGAACGGCAGCGAGAGCATCTCGCCCTTTGCGGTCGAGTAATAGCCGGTGATGCCCGAGAGGTAAGCGTTCGAGTCGAACTTCTCGCCCGCCTCCTTCATCATCACGTGCACCGGCTTCACCGCGCCGGTCGCCGCCATCATGGTGGCGGTGCCGACCTCGAACACCTGCATGATGTGCGGCGCGTTGCCGGCGCGGAACGCCGCGATGCCTGCATTCATCGTGTCGGGATAGCTGCCTTTGTAGGTCGGCACGACCTTGTATTCGCTCTGCGATGCGTTGAAGTCGTTCGCGAGCTTGACGATGACCTCGTTGTTGCCGCCGGTCATCGCGTGCCACCACTGCAGCTCGATGACGGCGTGGGCCGGCGTTGCACTGAGCGCAACGGCCGTGGCCGCTCCCAGCATGAAGCCACGAACCATGATGTTCTCCCTGTGTTTTCTGCCGCAGGCATCCCGCGGATCGTGTTCCGCCTAGCGATCGGCGGTGACGCTCCCGTGACGCGCGTAGCACATTGTAGGGCGGGGAAGAAACCGGACGGAAGGGGAAAGGCCTTACGGGTTCGCCCTCTCGAACCGGCGCAGGATCTCGTTCCCGCGCCGCACTGCGGAATCGAGCGCCGCCTTCGGCGACACCTTGCCGCTGATCGCCTGCTCCAGCTCGTCCTCGATCACCTCGCGCACCTGCACGAACGAGCCGAGCCGCAGCCCCTTGGTGTTCGGCGTCGGCTCCTTCAGGGTGATCTGCTTGATCGAGATGTCGGTGCCGGGATTCTTCTCGTAAAAGCCCTGCCGCCGCGTCAGTTCATAGGCGGCGCGCGTGACCGGCAGGTAGCCGCTCGCCTGGTGCCAGCGCGCTTGCACCTCGGGCCGCGACAAATAGGCAAAGAACCGCGCCACGCCCTTGTATTCGCCGACCGGCCGTCCCTTCAGCACCCACAGCGTTGCGCCGCCGATGATCGCATTGTGCGGGGCGCCGGGCACGTCCGGCCAATAGGGCATCAGCCCGTAGCCGACCTCGAACTTGGCGTTGGCCAGGATGTCCGGCCGCGTCGCGGAAGACGAAATGTAGATGCCGCACTGGCTGCCATAAAATTTCGCGTCGGCGCGGTCCGCGCGGCCGCCATACTCGAAGACCTTCGACTTCTGCCACTCGGCCAGCGCGGTCAGGTGCTTCACGGCGACGTCGTTCGCGATCAGGAGCTCCGTGTCGAGCCCGCCGAAGCCGTTCTGCTTGGTGGAAATCGGCTGGTTATGTACCGCAAGCAGGTTTTCCACGTTGATCCAGGACGGCCAAGCGGTGGTGAAGCCGCACGGCACGCCGGCGGCGAGCAGCTTCCTCGCGGCGGCCTCGACCTCCGGCCAGGTGCGTGGCGGCGTTTCCGGATCGAGCCCGGCCACGCGGAACTGGTCCTTGTTGTAAAAGAGGATCGGCGTCGAGGCGTTGAACGGAAACGACAGCATGTTGCCGCTCGCGTCAGTGTAGTAGCCCGACACGGCCGGCAGGTAGGCGGCGGGATCGAACACCGCGCCCTGTTCGCGCATCAGCTGATGCACCGGATAGGTCGCGCCCTTCGCCGCCATCATGGTGGCGGTCGCGACCTCGTTCACCTGCACGATCGCCGGATGCTTCGCGGTGCGGATCGCGAACAGCGCCGCCGTCATGGTCTCGGTGTACTGCCCTTTGTGTTCGGGGACGATCTTGTACTCGGCCTGCGACGCGTTGAAGTCGGCCGCGAGCTGGTCGACCATGCGGCCGAGCTCGCCCGCCATCGCGTGCCACCACGCGATCTCGGTCGCGGCCTGCGCCGGCGTCGCCAGCAGCGCACCGGCCACGCAAATTCGCATGAGGCGAGTGAAGCCCCGCCCCCTGTTCGGTCCCCAAGACATCCTCTAAGCATGCACCCCGGCAAAAGCCGCACAAGGGCGCGGACGCCGCAGGACGCCGATCGCCGCGCAGTTGCGGCTCTCGGGCAACACGAGGGACGTCAGGCATGAAGATCGCCATCATGGGTTCGGGCGGCATCGGCGGCTATTACGGGGCGCGATTGCAGCAGGGCGGCGCGGACGTGACCTTCATCGCGCGCGGCGAGCACCTGCGGGCGATGCAGGCGAACGGGCTGGCGCTGGAGGGCGACCGGGCCGTCCACCTGCCGAAGGTGAAGGCGACCGACGATCCAGCGACCATCGGCAAGGTCGACATGGTGATCTTCTCGGTGAAGCTGCGCGACACCGAGAGCGCCGCGCGCCAGCTCCTGCCGGTGATCGGGCCGGACACCGGCATCATCTCGCTGCAGAACGGCGTGCAGAAGGACGACATGCTGGCGCCGATCGTCGGGCGCGAGCATCTGCTCGGCGGTGCCGCTTACATTGGCGTGTCGATCGCCCGGCCGGGGGTGATCCGCAAGGCCGGCACGCCCGAGCGCCTCGCCTTCGGCGAATACGACAACAAGATATCGCGGCGCGCGCAGGCCTTTCTCGACGCCTGCAACGCCGGCGCGATCAAGGCCGACATCCCGGCGAACATCACGCTCGAGCTGTGGCAGAAGTTCGTGTTTCTCGTTGCGATGTCGAGCGCGACCGCGTCGATGCGTTCGACCGCCGGGCCGGTCCGCTCCAATCCGCTGACGCGGCAGTTCGTGGTCGACCTGATGGACGAGGTCGCGGCGGTCGGCCGCGCCCATGGCGTGCCGCTCGCCGAAAACTACGGCGCCTCGCGCATCAGCCACGCCGACGCGATGGCGCCCGAGATGCGCTCCTCGATGGCGCTCGATCTCGAGCTCGGCAAGCCGCTCGAACTTCCCTGGCTCGCGGGCGCGGTGGTCGATCTCGGCAAGCAGAAGGGCGTCCCGACGCCGTGCTGCCGCGCGGTGCGCGACATTCTGGCGCTCTATGTGGACGGGAAGCCGGGTTGAGCGGCTGCGTAGCCCGGATGAAGCGAAGCGTAATCCGGGTCCGGCCCCGCATTCCGCTGCGCTCCATGCGGGCTACGCGCGCATCATCAACACGCCCGCGAGCGCGGCCAGCCCGAGCGCGCGTGCGACCGCGATCTGATCGGCGTTCCACTCCGCCTGCGCGCGCAGCACGTTGAGCGTGCCGACGCATTGACCCTCGCTCACCAGCGGGACGTTGACGCAGGAGTTGAGCCCAAGGCTGAAGATGATGGCGTGATCCTCGAACGACTCGCGGATGCCGGCGTCGCCGGCGCTGAGCAGCACCTGATGCTCGGCGAGCACCTTGCGGCTCCAGCCGGTGTCGCGCTTCTGCTTGCGCCCGCCGACCGGATAGGCCTCGCGGTTCGACGAATAGAGCCGCTCGACCTCCTGCTCCGCCGCGTGATGGCGCATGACGGTGACGAGACCCGCCTCGACGCGGCGCGCCGCGACCTGCGCGATCGCGGCGAACAGCGCGTCGGGCGATCGTCCGGCGCCGGCGCTGAGCGCCTCGATGTCGTCCTTGGTCAGCATCGTCATATCCTCAAACCGGCTTCTGCACCCAGAAGCGATACATGCTGGCAAACGAATAGGGGCGATCCTGCTCGAACGCGTGCCACTGATCGAGATCGGTCATCGCCCGGTCAGCCGGGAAGCGCGCCGCATAAAGCTGCGCCGTACGGAAATCCACCTCGAAGCCGAGGAACGTCAGGCCGCTCGCGGCGAGGAAGTCTCTGATCGCCGGCAGCGTCATGCGGTGCTCCTGCACGTGAAACAAGAGGTCGCGGCATTCGCTGGTGGTGAAGAAGTCGTTGAAGAACGCCACGTTGCGCAGCGGCGAGCCGTCCGCTTGCGCCATCATTTCGGCGCGGGCCGACCGGATATCGTCCAGGCTCGATCCAAAGCCGCGCTCCGCGATGAAGGCACGCGCCGCAACGACGTCGCGCCGCGCGGTTTCGCTGTAAAGCGCGATGAACATCACGCCGCCGGGACGCAGCAGCGAGTTCAGCACGCGCCAGCCGGCCCATGGATCGGCGAGATGATGCAGCACGCCGGCCGACTGGATCATGTCGAAGGTTCGCCCGAGCGACCCGAGCTGCAGGATGTCGGCCTGGGCGTAGTCGATGTTGGTCACGCCGAGCGCGCCGGTGCGCGCCCTGGCGTAGCCGAGGCTCGCGGCGCTGAGGTCGATCGCCAGCACTTTCGAGCGCTCGAACTGCTGCGCGATGCCGATCGAGTGGCGCCCGGTGCCGCATCCGGCGATCAGGATGTCGACGTTGCCGCCCCTCCCGGTCGGACGGAACGGCGCATGCGGATATTCGCGCCGCATCAGCGCGTCGATCGAGTCGTATTTGCGCAACGGCTCGAGCGTGATCCAGCGCGGGTAGGGGTTTTGCTCGTACTGCTGCTGCACCAGCCGCGAGACGCCGTCCTCGATCGGCGTCAGGCGCGGGATCGCGGCGCGGCTGTCGGCCTCCGCGTGCGGTTCGCGGATCTGCTGGTCGATCACCGCCGCGACCGGTTCGGGCCACGAGCGCCGGAGCAACGCGTCCGCCACCGGCAGCATGTGCAGCGGAAAGTAGGCCGCCACCAGCGCGATATGCGCCGGCGGCACTGCGGCTCCGATGCCCGCCGCGGCAATCACCGAGTCGCGCAGGCTCTTCGCGTGCACGCGCTCGTCGTCGCCGACCGCGTAAACATATTCGTTGATGAAGCATTGCCGTGCGAGCGCGCCGGCGAAGTCCAGATAAATGCCGTCCATCGTGCCGGAATTGTTTTCCGCGATGCCGAGCAGCGTCTTGCGCGCCCGGGTGAGGAACCGTTCCAGCTCCTCGTCGCACACGACGCCCGACGTCAGCAGCCAGCGCAGCAGCGGCTCGTCCGCGAGCGCGGTAGTGCCCGACTGGAACGCGCCGCCGCTCTTGACCAGCGTCACCGCGATCGGCGCGAGGTCGCTGGCGCGCTCCCAGCCTTCCGTGACAGCGCGGGTGACGAGCGCCCGCAAGTCGGGATCGTTGCCGATCGCCTGCTGGGCGGACGCGAGCCGCACGAACAGCGCCTTGTTGTCTGCGGTCTCCGCGATCCGCAGGCTGCGTTGCACCAGTGACAGCGCCTGCGCGAGATCGTCGCGGTTGGCGAGCTCGAGCGCGAGGTTGAGATACGGCTCGACGAATTGCGGGTGCATCTCGATCGCGCGGCGGAAATGCCCCGCCGCCTCGCTGTCGCCGAGGACCGCGAGCGCGAGGCCGAGATTGTTGTGCGCGAAGGGCGAGGGCTGCAGCGCCAGCGCGCGGCGCAGATGCGTCACGGCCTCGGTCGTGCGGCCGTCCTCGCGCAGCGCATTGCCGAGATTCATGTGCGCGGGCGCGAAATCCGGATTGAGCGCGAGCGCGCGTTCCCAGTGCGCCATCGCGTCGCTGCGTTGCCCGAGCCCCCATTTGGCGAGGCCGAGGTTGAAATGGATATCCGGCTGCTCGTTGATCGCGAGGGCGCGGCCGAACCGGTCGGCCGCGTCCTGCTGGCGGCCGGCCATGTGGGCGAGCGCGCCGCTCAGCATCAGCGCGTGCAGATGGCCGGGCTCGGCGGCGAGCACCTGCACATAAAGCCGCTCGGCCTCGGCAAGCTGGCCGGCCTGATGGTGGCGCATCGCGGC
>DATEKY010000465.1:0-2835 GCA_035277225.1 Xanthobacteraceae bacterium | reverse complement strand
CTTCGACAGCTCCGGCTCGCCGAGCACGGTGCAGAGCTTGGCGTACTGCGAGTCGTTGCCGGTGGCGATGATGATGTGGCCGTCGGCCACCGGGAACACCTGGTACGGCACGATGTTCGGGTGCGCGTTGCCGATGCGCTTCGGCGGCACGCCGGAGGCGAGATAGTTCATCGCCTGGTTGGCGAGCACGCCCACGGTCGAATCGACCAGCGCGGTGTCGACATAGCCGCCCTTGCCGGTGCGCTCGCGCCGCTGCAGCGCCGCCAGGATGCCGATCACCGAATAGACGCCGGTGAAGATGTCCGACACCGGCACGCCGGCGCGGGTCGGCTCGCCGTCCGCGGTGCCGGTGAGCGCCATGAAGCCGCCGATGCCCTGCGCCATCAGATCGTAGCCGGCGCGCGCGGCATTCGGCCCGGTCTGGCCGAAGCCGGTAACAGAGCAATAGATCAGGCGCGGGCAGGACGGCGCGAGGCTCGCATAGTCGAGGCCGAATTTCTTCAGGCCGCCGACCTTGAAGTTCTCGATCAGAATGTCGGACTTCGCCGCGAGCTTGCGCACGATGCGCTTGCCGTCCTCGCTCTCGAAATCGCACTCGATCGAGCGCTTGCCGCGATTGGTCGAGTGGAAATAGGCGGCGCCGAGATGGCCGTCCTTGCCCTCGATGAAGGGCGGGCCCCAGGCGCGGGTGTCGTCGCCGGTCTTGGAGCGCTCGACCTTGATGACGTCGGCGCCGAGGTCGGCCAGCACCTGGCCTGCCCACGGCCCGGCCAGAATGCGGGCCAATTCCAACACGCGAACACCAGCCAACGGACCCGGCATGGGCAACGTCCCCTTCGATAACGGCGCGGCGAAATGGGCCGCGAATGCGGCGTTGTGTGGCCTGAGAAGCGGTGTTTGTCTATACCCGCTCCGTCATGGCCGGGCTTCATGACGAATCGAGAGGTGGCGACCATGGCCGAGACAATTTCCGATGCAGCGCTCGACACGCTGTTCCGCAAGGCGCGCAGCTATGGCTCGTTCGCCGACGAGCCGGTCACCGACGCGCAGCTGCACGCGATCTACGAGATCATGAAGCACGGGCCGACCACGGCGAACTCGCAGCCGCAGCGCATCGTGTTCCTGCGCAGCCAGGACGCGAAGCAACGCCTCGCGCCGGCGCTCTCGACGATCAACCGCGAGAAGACATTGGCGGCGCCGGTGGTTGCGATCTTTGCCTACGATCTGAAATTCACCGACCACCTGCCGCGCTTCTATCACAACAAGGATGCACAGAAGTGGTACACCAAAACGCCGGAGCACACCGAGCAGACCGCGTTCCGCAATGCCTCGCTGCAGGCGGCCTACTTCATGCTCGCGGCGCGTGCGCTCGGCCTCGATTGCGGGCCGATGTCGGGCTTCGACAATGCCAAGGTCGACGCGGAATTCTTCCCCGACGGGCGGTGGAAGTCGAACTTCCTGTGCATCCTCGGCAAGGGCGATCCGTCCAAGTTGCCGCCGCTCAATCCAAGATTTGGGTTCGAGGAGGTGTGCAAGACACTCTGACGTCATCCTGAGGTGGCCGCGACGCGGCCCTCGAAGGATGGATGCAAGCGCCGTCGCCCTTCGAGGCTCGCTGCGCTCGCGCCTCAGGGTGACGGCTCAGCTTTTCCCATACACCGGCACGATGGCGCCGCGCGTGACCGCATTCTCCGGCGAGGCGAGGAACAGGATCGTCGCCGCGACTTCCTCCACCTTCGGCCAGAGCGAGAAATCCGCCTTCGGCATCGATTTGCGGTTCGCCGCCGTGTCCATGGTCGAGGGCGCCACCGCATTGACCAGGATGCCGTCCTTCGCGACCTCTTCGGCGAGCGCCTGCGTCAGCGCGGCGAGGGCGGCCTTGCTCGCCGTATAGGCGGTCATGCTCGCGCCGCTACGCGGCTCGAGCGCGGGGCGCGCCGCGATATTGACGATCCGTCCGCCCCCGCCCGATCGACGGAAGTTGGCAATCGCCTCGCGCGAGCACAGATAGGCCGAGACAAGATTGCTCTCGATCTGGCTCATCAGCAGCGCCTTGTCGCTTTTCTCGATCGGTGCGAACGCGAAGCCGCCGGCGATATGGATCGAGGCCCAGAGTTTCGACAGGCCGCCATAGAAACGGCTCACCGCAGCTTCGTCGGAGAGATCGCCGAGCGCGACGAGCGATACGCGGCTGCTGCCGCGATGCGGAAAACGCTGCGCCTCGTCCTCGCTGCGATAGGGCACATGGCAGGTCGCGCCGGCTTCGATCAACGCGCCGACCACCGCGGTGCCGAGCGCGCCGGTGCCGCCGGTCACCACCACGTGACGATCGCGATAGCTCATGGTCAGCCTCGTCCTTTGGCCGCCCGCCCCGGCAGGACCTGATGCGCGATCCAGTTTGCAATCTCGGTCGCGCGCACGCGCCGGTCGAGCACCGTCTCGTCCATACCGTAGCGCCAGGCGAGCGGCTTGTTGTCCGGATCGCGGTCGAGGGTCTCGAGATCGGCCACGTAGCCGTCGCGCGCCGCCGCGTCGGCGAAGAAGCCCTCCTTCATCAGCCGCGATCCATAGCGCCGCACGACCGCCGCCATGTCGCCGAGCGAGAACTCCGGATGGTATTGGGTGCCCCAGGCGACCGCGCCGTCGACGACGATCTCGGCCGCCTGCACGTCGGACTGCGCGTTCGCCGCCAGTACCGTGGTGCCGGGCGCGAGAATCTCCACTTCGTCCAGATGCACCGTGACGGCGTCGAACACCGCCCCCTTGCCGCGATACATCGGATGCTCGCGCCCGGCCTGCGTCAGCGCGATGCGCCGCCCGATCCCGATCTCGCGG
>DATEKY010000464.1:0-25489 GCA_035277225.1 Xanthobacteraceae bacterium | reverse complement strand
GTGCGACAGGGCCGCACCTTGGCAAGCACCGAGGCGACCGTCACGGACGCGTCGGAGCGGATCGTGGCCCATGCTGTCGGCACGATGCGGGTTCTCGCGCGTCGGGCATAGACAAAGGCGGAGCGAACGCGTTCGTTGATGCGAACACAAATTTACGATGGTGCAATTGAACTCCGGCCGCGCTGCGCACCGCGCGCGACAGCCAAGCTCGAATGCAGGGCGCGCGGCCTTTACGGGCCATGCAATAGCGCAGACACTGCGATTTCACGGATGCGGAACTCCGCGTCGCCAATTCAAACAGAGAGAGACGCCAATGGCCAAAGCCCCGCCATCCGCCAAGCGCGACCGCATCCAGCCTTTCGTTCCGGCGCTGGTGCAGTACACCCATGACGTCGTGTACGGCGACCTGTGGGAGCGCCCGGGGCTCTCGAAGCGCGACCGCAGCCTGGTGACGCTTGCCGCTCTGATCGCGACCTACCGGCCCGAGCAGCTCACCTCGCACCTCGACCGCGCGATCAAGAACGGCGTCACCAAGGAAGAGATCAGCGAGATCATCACCCATCTCGCCTTCTATGCCGGCTGGCCTGCGGCAATGTCTGCGGCGCAGCAGGCCTACACGCAGTTGATCGAGAACGAAACGCCGAAGTGAGAGCGGACATGGCTGACCAACAGGATACAATCGGCTTCATCGGGCTCGGCACGATGGGCTCGCGCATGGCCGCCAACCTGCAGAAGGCCGGCTATCGGCTGGTCGTCAACGACCTGCGCCAGGCATCGGCGGCCGCCTTCCTCGATCGCGGCGCCGAATGGGCCGATACGCCGCAGGCGGTGGCCGAACGGTGCCGCGTGTACTTCACGTCGCTGCCCGAACCGACCGACGTGGAAGCGGTTGCGCTCGGGCCCAACGGCCTGCTCGCGGGAGCCAAAGCGGGGGACGCCTATTTCGATCTGTCGACCAACTCCCCGATCATGGTGAAGAAGATCGAGGCGCTGTTCGCGCAGAAAGGCGCGCACATGTTCGACGCGCCGGTCAGCGGCGGCCCGCGCGGCGCCGAGACCGGCAAGCTCGCGATCTGGGTCGGCGGGGACGAGCAAGTCTACAGCCGGCACAAATCGGTGCTCGACGCGATCGGCGACCAGGCGCGCTACATCGGACCGATCGGCATGGCGACCATCGCCAAGCTCGTGCACAATATGTCGGGCTACGCCATCGTGTGCGTCCTCGCCGAGACCTTCAGCATGGGAGTCAAGGGCGGCATGGATCCGCTCGATCTCTGGCAGGCGGTCCGTCAGGGCGCCGGCGGCCGCCGGCTCACGTTCGACGGGCTGCTCGATCAGTTCCTCCCGGGCCAGTACGACCCGCCGGCGTTTGCCTTGCGGCTCGCCCACAAGGACGTCGCGCTGGCCAACGCGCTGGGACGCGAGCTCGGCATGCCGATGCGGATGTGCAACCTCGCCTATGCGGAGATGACCGAGGCGCTCAACCGCGGCTGGGGCGAGCGCGACTCCCGCTCCGTGATGCTGCTGCAACAGGAACGCGCCGGGATCAGCATCGCGGTCGAGCGCGAGCGGCTGCGCGCCGCGACGGCGCCGGCGAAGAATTCTCCCTGAGATGTCGTTTGGCGGGAGTCTGATTCCGTGACGCCCGCTATGCGCGGCTCCGAGCCTCGCGACGTTTCGATGGCGCCGACCGCAGCTCTTGCCGCCTTCGCGGCGGGAATTGAACACCGCCGGTTGCCGGCCGAGACCGCAGAAACCGCCAAGCGGTTGCTCCTCGACGGCATCGGCTGCCTTTTGCATGGGACTCAGGGCGATCCGGGCCGCATTGCCTGGCAGGCCGTGCAGCGTTTCGGCTATGGGGCCGGCCCGTCGACGGCCGTCATCAGCGGCGAAAAGATCTCGCCGCGCGACGCGGCCTTCGTAAACGGCATTACGCTCTACAGCGTCGGCGTGAACGACATCCACAAAAGCTCGCTGTCACATCCCGGCGGCTGCATCGTGCCGACGCTGCTGGCCGTCGGCGAGTGGCAGAATTCACCGGGCGCGGACATCATCGCGGCCATGGCGGCCGGCTACGACATCATGGGTCGGCTCGGCCGCGCGACCATTCCCGGCCATTGGGATCGCGGCTTTCATCCGACCGGCACGTTCGGTCCGTTCGGTGCCACCGCTGCCGCAGGACGGCTGCTCGGCCTTGACCGCAGCCAGATGACCAACGCGCTCGGTATCGCCGGCAGCCAGTCCTCGGGCCTGAAAGCCTTCCAGAGCGACGGCTCGTTGACGATGGTTTTCCACGCAGGCCGCTCGGCCCAGAACGGCGTCGAAGCGGCGGTGCTGGCACAGGAAGGATTCACCGGCCCAGGCGCCGTGTTCGAGGACCGTCACGGCTTCATTCTGACCACCGGGGGCGGAAGCATAGCGGCGCTGACCGAAGGTCTCGGCGACACGTACGAGATCGATGCCACCACCTTTCGCCCCTACTACGGCTGTACATTGACCATCGCCGCCTCCGGCGCGGCGGCCGAGATCATGAAGCGCCGCGCCGGGCGGAGCGCCGCCGACGTCAGCGGGATCATGGTGCGCTGTCATCCCCAGGTGATCGCGGATGTGGGTAACGCGGATCCGCGAACGCTGTTGGGCGCGCGTCTGAGCATTCAGTTCAATATCGCGCTCGTGCTCCATCACGGCGACGTGGTGATCGGCGACATCGGCGAGCGCGAGCTGTGGGAGCCTGAAATCCGCCGCCTGCTGCCGCTGGTCGAGTTTCAGGCCGACGCGTCGGTCGAAAATTGGGGCTGCTACCTCGACGTCCGCTTCAAGGATGGCAGCCGCGAGCGGGCCGCAATGATCTACCCCAAGGGCGATCCCGAGAATCCCATGACGTGGGACGATACGGTGAAGAAATTTCTCGGCATGGCGGCGCCGCTCGATCGTCCGCAGCAGGCGATGAAAGTCGTCGAGATCGTGCGCCATCTGGAGCATCACCGCGGCGCTGCGCTCGTGGCTGCGATCGCCGCGACCGCGCGTCGATCGGGTCCGGCCCCCGTTTGAAGCGGGCGAGATAGTGGGCGATTGGTCAGGCGGCATCGGTGCCGCACGCTTCCATTCAGTGAGCGTGGTGGAGGAAGCAGTCCGCTGCGAACCGGTCTCGTCCGCCCGTTTCCCTGCGAGCAGGGAAAAATGCAGGGAATTTGCTCAAGATCGACCTGTCTCCGCCCACTGGCAATGCGAATTGTGCTGGCCACCCCTGGTCGGTCGCCACTTCCAGCCCCTTGGCCGACCAGGCTCCGGACCTTCACCGGGGCACAATGAAGATCTTGCGGATAAGACTGGAAATTCCTCGACGAGTTGAAATGGAGCGCCGAGGCGGTCGCCGACTTCGGCACCGAGCAGGCGGACAGCCGTTATGACTGATACGCCTTCTTCAGCGCAGGACCGCGGGTTTGTAGTTGCCGAGCATTTCCGGGACGATTAGCGCAATGCTTGGGAAGGCGACCAAGAGACCAATCATGACGGCGAGCGTCAGCATGAATGGCAGCGAGCCGATAAACACGTCATTAACGCTGCCCGATCTTCGGATGCTCTGCACGACGAAAAGCGTAACCCCCACCGGCGGAGAGATCATCCCGGTCTGCATGAGCAGGATGATCAGGATGCCGAACCAGACCGGATCGAAGCCGAATGCAAACATCACCGGCGCGATGATTGGGACCGTCGCGATCATCATCGGCAACGTCTCCATGAAAGTGCCGAGCAGCACTAGTACGATGATGACGATGGTGAGCGTCTGATACGGACCCAGCCCGAGTGTTGTGATCCCTGCCGTAAGCTGCTGATTAAGTCCAATCATCGCCATGACAAAAAGCAGGAAGTTGGCTGCCACCAGGATCGCCATCGTCATCCCGGTGATCTTCATGCAGCTTTCCATCGCGAGCTTGATCACCCCGATCGTGAGTTGCCTACGGGCAGCGGCGAGCACGCAGGAAAACACCAGCCCGAGTGCGGCCGCTTCGGTCGCGGTGGCGAGGCCGGCGTAGATCGATCCGATGACCACCAGGAAGATCAGCAGAGGAGGAATCAGGTCAAGCAGCGAGCGCAGGCGGGTAGGCCAGTCCGTTGGGCTCCGCCGCCCACCCCACTCGGGCCGCCACAGGCAGGCGGCGATGACGGTTACGATCATCAGCAAGGCACATATGAAGCCTGGCAGGAAGCCCGCAAGATAAAGCTGAGGGATTGAGGTATCGGTAAGCGCGCCGTAGACAATGAGATTGATCGAAGGCGGGATCAGGATATCGAGTGTACCGCCCGCAGCAAGCGTTCCGAGAAACAGCCGTTCGTTATAGCCGTGGCGCTTTATCTCGGGGATCGCTACGGTGCCAATGGTGGCGGCCGTGGCGACCGCCGAGCCGGAGCTTGCCGAGAACACGGCGCAGAAGCCGATGTTAGCGTTCATCAGCCCGCCCGGCAGCCAAGACATCCATTGCCGCATAGCTTCGTACATGCGCTCGGCGATGCCGGCACGCATCAGGATCTCGCCCATCAGGATGTAAAGCGGCACCGCCATGATGATTGAGTCATTGCTCGTTGACCATCCGATCTCACCTAGTGCGCGGATTAGCGGCATTGAGGAATATTGCGCCGACAACACGAAACTGAGCATGGCCATGCTGGCCGCAACTGAGATTGCGGCTCCCATCAGCAGACACAGCCAGAACAGCGTGGTCGCGATCATCGGGGCGTTTTTTCCTGCGTTGCCCGCTGGTCGAGGATCGCGAGCTCGTCGGCGATCTCCTCTTCCATGCCGCGCGTCCCGATGAGTGCGCGAGACGCGGCGAACTCGCCCACCAGAATATGAATGACCGCACGCAGGAGCAGCAGTAGCGCGACGAATACCGACAGCAGCAGACCGAGCCACCATGCAAATTGCGGATAGATAAGCGGAGCGTGCAGCGGCGTGTTGGACTGGGCGTTCATCCGAAAGGTTTCGGACACTACTTCCCAGCCATGGCGCATCAAAAGCCCGAAGAAGCACAGCAGCAACAGTGCGGCGAGCAGATCGAAGAGCGCTTGCCACAGCGTCGGGAGATAAAGATAAGCGGTATCAACGCGAATGTGTGCGCGCTCAAGCGTCGCATAAGCGAAAGCGAACGTGGTCGCGATCGCGAATCCATAACCCGACAGTTCGTCCGCCCCCGTGAGGGATATCGAGAAGGCCCTGCGGACCACAACTTCGGCCGTAATCAGCAGGGCGATCGCGAAGAAGATGATGCCGCCTGCCCAAGCGCAATAGCTGCTGAAACGCCGCGTACCCGCAAGCACGGGATCGAGCAGCCCTTCCCCGAAACGGCGCGCTATGTCGGAAATCATTGGCGGCCACAAGGCACGGGCGCATCGAAAGCAGTCATGAAAACGACGAACAACGTCATTGCCCCGATCGCCCGAAGCGAGATGCGTCCACCAGCAGCAATAGCATCGTAAGCATTTGCGCTATTGGCTCTTGCTAGATGGAAGACTGCATCATGTGTCGCTGCCCGATAATACGCGATGCAACACGCATGCTATCATCGGGAAAGAAGCGAAGGTCAGGACTTCGGCGCGGTCAATCCAGCCGCCTTGCCGGCTGTGCTGTTCCATGTGTCGACGCACTGAGGACATCGCTTCGCCCAACGCACCAGTACGGACTTGTCAAGAACTTCCTTGTGCAGCTTCTGCCCGGCCTCGTCTATCACCACTAAATTCAATCCGCCGGGCTTACCGGCGGAGCACGGCCCGGTCGTCAAGCACTGCAGACCCTGCGCATCGTCGGCTATGGCGTTTTCCCAACCTTTCTCCTCCATCTTGCGGAAGGTCTTCTCCATGATCTCACGCGACTTCGGGTCGAGGCTATTCCACCGCGACTCGTTGACCGCGGTGAAAGACACCGAGTACGCGAGCTTGAGGGGCACGACGTAACGCACAACTTCCTGCCATTTACTGCGATAAGCAGTCATCGCGTCCGTAATTGCGCAGTCAACAACACCCCTCTCCAGAGCGGGCATCACCTCACCGAGCGGGAGGGTTACGCTTGTCCCACCGGCACCTTCTACGTAGTCACCAAGGGACGCTGAATGAATTCGAATCTTCCTACCCTTTAGGTCGCCCGGCCCATTCACTGGTTTCGCGCAGAACAGGAGGGAAGGCGGCCATGGGTTCATCGCGAGAACCCTGGCGCCAAAATTCCGACGAAACGTGGCATCGAGCGTAGGCCGGTATGCATCGAGGACTTTGCGCAAGGTGTCGAAGTCTTGCGCCATGCCGGCCAAGTCGCCGCCTTCAATGAGACCGTTGCCTTCGGACACATATCCGATCAGACCGTGGGCGAAGTCGAAGAGACCGAGCTTCAAAAGGCGTACGATCTCGTAGCCCTTAAGCCCAGCGTCTGTCATTGAGATCGGATTGCCCTTCAGCTTTCCGCCGGAAGCTTCGGGCAACCACTCGGTCCAGAAAGGGCGCTCGTAATTTTGCCATGCGGAGATGTTGCTCCAGGTCCCGACTACCTTGAACGTCTGCGCTTCCTGACTGATCGCAATCGATGAGCCGGCGAGCGATAGCACCAAAACCGCGGCAGCTGCTGTTAGATTTCGGACGTACATTGTCGCTCCCTTTCGCAACAACCAATCCATCGGCTGGTGGCTCTGGACATTCAGAGAGGAAAACTCCTTGCCTCTCATGAAGATTGTCACTCACTGAATAACGGGTCAAGGACCGCGCCGACCCGAAGCAGAACACATCAACCGAACAATCTCGACGGGCTTCCAGTCGATCGTTCGATGAAAGGCATTGCATCCGTGCTCCAAGAAATCGTCGATAGGTTGTGCGTAGCAACAAAAGCATCCCGCACGACGATCCGCCTCGATTGCAAACCTCTAAATTATCAGCTTGAGGCCGTTGCAGCGGAGTCACGCAATGAAAGCGCGCTCTCATTGAAGGGGGAGTGGACCGCCGGCGCTCGAAACTCCGCGGCAGTCAAATGGCTCGTTCAAAACCGGCGTACTTTCGTTATGGAAGATTGCCTCAGCCCTTGGACGCCGGACGTTGCACCTGAAGATTACGTCATTCAGCGCTACGGCATTCGGTCCGAGATGCTTAGAGGCATATTCAGGGGAAATGATCTGATAGGAGTTGTATCGGTCCACTATACTGCGGGCCCCCGGTCATGGAATGATGCAGATCTGAGAGCAATTGAGAAAGCTTGCGACGAAGTCCTCGCTGCTGTCGAGCAGGCCGAGGCGGACGTAGCTGAGAAAGTGCAACCAAAAACCGGCTAGGCCTTAAATGAACAAGCGCTACTTCAATCCACCTTCGTTGCCCACTCCCAGGAATTATCATCACGCGGTCAGCGTCGGTGGCGGCCGCACGATTTATCTCGCAGGCCAGGTCGCGTTCGATCGGGAGCGCAATATCATCGGCAGCGATGTGGTTGAACAGGCTCGCCAAGCGCTGCGGAACATGAAGACCGCCGTGGAAGCGGCCGGAGGAACTCTCGCGGATATTGTGCAGATCACGCTGCACGTGGTGAATTACAATCCAGATCAGCTCAATCCGATCGCCGGTACGCTTCGAGAATTCTTTCCCGCAGACTGCTTACCGGCCAACACTCTCGTGGCAGTTTCGTCTCTCTCCGTTCAGGGACTTCTGATCGAGATAACCGGGATTGCGGTGACGGACGAGTGACGGCGTCCGTCGATACGCGCCACCGATCCATGATCAAGGAAGTCTAGCGGGGTAGGTATCCGCGCTGATCTCGTGATCGAGGCAGCGGTGATAGATTTTCCGGTAGACGTCTTGAATCGGCTTGAGCTTCTTCTCCTCTTCCTCGATCAGCGGCCGTAACTCGGCATAGGTGTCGTTGGATTCCTGCAGGATCGCGGCTTCGTCGATACGCACCAATTTACCATGCTGCATGACGAGCTCGCCATCCACGAGAACCGCATCAAGGCCGCTGCCCGTCTCGCTGTAGACCAGTTGGCGCAAGGCGTCCCCCATCGGGGTAAACGCGATGCTGTCCAATCGCCAAAGGGTCAGATCTGCGGTCCGGCCCACCTCGACAGCGCCGAGCTTGTCGCCAAAGCCCAGCGCGCGTGCACCTCCGATCGTCGCGGCGGAGAACGCCTCGCCGGCGGTAACCCAATCATCCGGATTCCGGCCTCGGATATTGTTGACCAGTGCCGCCGCGTTCAGGGTTTTAAGCATGCTGGCAGTAAAGCTCGACGCGCACGAGTCCGTACCAAGGCTGACATTGACCCCGGCCTGAATCAGTGCGCGCACCGGACAGATGCCGGATCCCAAGGACAGGTTACCTACCGGATTATGTTGGACGGTCGCGCCGCTTTCGGCGAGGAGGTCAACATCGCGCGGCGTAAGCCAAACGGCATGGATAAGCGATACGCCAGGTCGAAGAAATCCGATGCGGTTGAGGTACTCGACCATCGTGCAGCCGTAAAACAACTGGCCGGTAACAACCTGCAACCGGGTTTCGTGCACATGCACAATGATTGGAAGGTCGAAATCGTCAGCGAAACGCCGCACCGCCATCAGGTGAGGCTGCGTACAGCGCTGCGGTGCGGACGGTGAGACGGCCAGCCCCACCCGTCGTGACTTCGGGTGACGATCCTTGGCGAGATCCCGCGCGAAATCCATGATCTCAGCGGGCGGCGTTTTCGGTTTACTTTCGATCAGATGCAGCAGGTCGGGGGGTAGGCTCTCCCGCGCAAATGGAACCGTGTCGTGGGTCGGCAAATCGTTCAGGCCGGGCGCCAGCAAAGCACGGATACCGATATCCTCGTAGGCTTGGAGAGCGGCATGAACATGCTCGCGATGCAACACCGGACCGACAATGAGATCGTCGACCAGCGTCGTCGTACCGCTCCGAAGCGCCTCGATCGCGCCGATCATGGTCCGTATGTAGACGTTCCTTGGCGTCATCGGCCAAGGATCGAGCGGTCGCACAAGATGATTCCAGATCTCCAGTGGCATGTTTTCATGCCGGCCCTTCTGGAAATTTTCGTGGCTATGATTGTGTCCATTGATGAGACCAGCAGTGACAAGCCGGTTTGTACCGTCGATCAGTCGCCCTTCTGGTTGGCCAACGGCCGCCGGCCGGATCTCCGTGATTCGGCCATCGCGGATGACGATGTCTATCGGCTCCGGGGTCATCCGCGGTGGAATGCCGGCTAATGCGTGACAGTTCGTGATGGTGGTTACGGTCATTATCAAGTACCCTTTCCGCCCGCCAGTTTGCAGGACGAAGCCCGCGTTCACAAACAATCTGTACGGCGAGAGGCGACCTCAAGCCGGCCGGCCGTCTCCGAACCCATATGCGACGTCGATCCGATACTCCGATCGGCCTGTGCCGCGGCAACTTCGAGGGACATTACCTGGCGGCGGGCGCAATCACTTCCTGCTCGAATACGACACTGAGCGCCGGCAGCTTGCTGCTCACCAATCCGAGGACCGCGCCCACGGAGCACCACGCGAGCATCAACCCTCCCTGCGGCTCTTCAGCCGAGATACTGCAGGATGGCTTCAGCTCCTTTCACACCCAATATGATCTGCTGCTCGTCAATCGGGAGAGTCTGGGAGGACACCTTCGCGATGACAATCTGCTTCTTTCGGTCCACGAAGAGATATTGCCCGTTTACGCCGAATGCGAACATGACGGGCTCGGGGCGGCGCAGCACATACCATTTGTATCGATAGTGCATCGGCAACCCGGAGAAATATCCCGTGAAGTCCCCCCGTTCCCAGGCGTCGGGATCGCCGTCGGCGGTGAGATCGTCAATCCAGCGCTCGGGAATTATTTGCGTGCCGCCCCTGCGCCCATTCTGAACAATCAATTGTCCGACGCGCGCGAGATCCATCACAGTCGCGCACACGCCACCCGCGCAACGCGGCGCGCCCAGCCGGTCGACCGTGATATAGGCGGATCGTTCGGCACCCATCGGCTGCCACAACAGATCGCTTAGGAGATCGGCATAACGCTTTCCGGCCGCACGCTCGATCACCCACCCCATCAGGTCCGTGTTGGGCGATACGTAGTGAAAGCGCCCACCGTGCGGGCCGTCGCTCTGCGTGAACCGCTGATAGAAGCTGCGCAGGTCGGTCGGCCTCTCGCCGAGGTCAAGCGGGTTCCAATTCTGCGCCTTCCGGTAATCGACGATGAGCCCGGACGTGGCCAGATAGTCCTCGTCGAAGTGAACGCCGACTCGCATGTCGAGCAGATTGCGCACGGCCGCGCCTGCATACACGGTGCTGGCGACCTCGGGAACGAACCGCGTTATTGGCTCATCCAAGCCAAGAACGCCTTTTTCGACCAGGATGCCGGCAACGATACCGAGCAGCGACTTGGAGACGGACATCAGGATATGCGGCGTGTGGCGGGTCATGCCATGCGCGTAGGCTTCAGCGACGACAGCCCCACGATGGACCACGACAATGCCGTCCGTATCGGTCGCCTCGAGAAAAGCCTCGAAGCCCTGCCGCTGGCCGTCATACCCGAACGAAAAGCTTGAGAGATCAACAGCGGCCGATGGAAGCGACCAAACGTTGTCGGGGGCATTGGGAATGTCGGCTGACGGGACAATTTCGCGAACATGCTGAAATGCCCATCGGTGGAATGGCGCTACCCGCCAGTTCGCGAGGGTGACCTGGCTATCCGGTGCCGGTGGGAAGCCCATCATCAAGGCCGCAGCAGACATGACGACCCCTCCTCTTCTTTGAGCAGTTATAAAGAATCAGTTGGACCGCAACGGACATTCCCGTCCGGTCCAACCGGCCCATAGTGCCGTGACTCTCTAGCGCAGCGGCTCGTGTGCGGTCTCGCGCAGGCCGAGGACTGCGATTGCCGAAACCACGGCGGCTGCCATCACGTAAAAGGTCGGCGAGATCGGCGAGCCCGTCACCGAAATGAGCCAGGTCGCGATGAATGGGGCAAAGCCGCCGAAGATCGTCGCCGCCAGTGCATAGCCGATCGACATGTAGGTGGAGCGCGTTTTTGTCCGGAAGATTTCCACCATCGTGGCAGGCGCCGGTCCGGCATAGAGCGCGATGGAGACGCCAACGAGCAGTTGGATGAGCAGGATGGTTACGAGCGAGCCGCCCTGCATCAACTTGAACAACGGATAGGGCAGTACCAGGAAGATCGCACAACAGGCCAGGAGCAGCGGCTTCCGGCCTATCCGATCGGATAACTTGCCCATCAGGGGGATGCAGATCGCGAGAAGCAGCAGCCCCGCAGTATTCGACCAAAGCGACTCCGCGCGGGTGAGGCCCGCGTAACGCTGCGTGAAGGTCGGCATGTAGAACAGGAAGATATAGAACGAGACCGTCCAGATGATCGCGAAGCCAAACGCCTTCGCGGCCGCGAGCACGGGTGAGATTTCCGCAGGAGACACCGATTCTGTCGGCTCGGCCTGAGCTTGCTCGTAGGCCGGTGTCTCGTCGACGTTGCGGCGCATGTAGAGCCCAATGAGGCCGATCAGGCCGCCGATGAGAAATGGAATGCGCCAGCCCCACGAGTCCATCGCTGCCGGATCGATCACCGTATTGAGCAAGGCTGCGACGCCGGAGCCGAGCAGAAGCCCGCTTACGGTGCTGATCTGCTGGAAGCTGCCATAGTAGCCGCGCTTGTTTTTCGGCGCCCATTCCACGATGAAGGCGATCGCCGTCGCGAACTCGCCACCGACCGAGAAGCTCTGCAGAAGCCGCGCAATCACGAGAAGCAGTGGCGCGGCGATGCCGATGGTGGCGTAAGACGGGATGAGCGCGATCATGACGGTGCCGACAGCCATCATCATGATCGTGATGAGCATCGCGGCTTTGCGCCCCTTCACGTCGCCGATCCGACCGATCACGATGGCGCCGAGCGGACGGATCACGAAGCCGACTCCGAACACCGCAAAGGTGGCGAGCAGCGCGGCGACCTCATCTCCCGGCGGAAAGAAGTTCCGTGCAAGGATCGTCGCGACATAGCTATAGACGGCGAAGTCGTACCATTCGAGCATATTGCCGAACACGGCGGCGCTGAGCGCCTTCTGCCGCCTGGACGTTTGATCGCTCATTCCGCAGCCCCTTTGTTGGACGAACTCCGTCAGCACGGCCGTTCGTCGCGTTTAGTCCCCACGCCCCCGCGTGGCCGACAACTTTTCATTTGGTCGTGTTGCGAAAAGCCTCACAGCCGATCAGGAAATCCGGCCTGCCGAAGCACGACAGGAAAGCCGGATGTCCGCCTCGGTCAGCGAGGGACCGTGTCCAAGGCACTTCACGAACCGAACTTCCCCTGGTTTGGCTTTCCGTCGTTGGCCTTGTCGGCCGCGATGAACCAATCAGCGATCTCGCCGCCGGTCATGAAGATCGTGTCCTTCCGGTCGAGCAGCAGATCCAGCATCTTTTCCAGGAACGGCACCCGATGAAGCACGCCGTTGAGATGGTGGTGGAGCGACAGGCTCAGCACGCGCGGCGAATGCTCAAGCTCCTTCTCGAGTCCCTCGAGTGTGTATTTGAGCCGATCGAACTGCTCCGACGATGAATGCTTCTCGACCGCGTAGATGACGCTGTCGTTGAGTTCCAGCGTGTAGGGCACCGCCACCATCGGACCATGCTTCGTCTTGATCCAGCACGGCAGGTCGTCGACGATCCAATCGCAGGTGTAGAGCACACCTTCGGCACGCAAGTGGTCCAGCGTGTCGTCGGTTTCCTTCATGCCGGGACCGGTCCAACCGCGCGGCCGGTAGCCGCAGAACGCCTCGAGCTTGTCCAGCGCCTCCCTTATCATCGCGCGCTCTCCGTCTTCGGATGCCGCGCGCTGATGCAAGCCGTGCCCTTGGAATTCCCATCCATGCTCGAGGATTGCTTCAGCGACAGACGGGTACACGTCGATGACGCTCGCGCTGATGCATGCGTCGGCCTTCAGCTTGCGCTCCGCCAGTGCGCGCAGGAGGCGCGGCATCCCGCAGCGCATTCCGTATTCGGCCCAACTCCAATTGACGACATCCGGCACGCTTCTTGCGCCGTGCGGACCCGGAATGATCTGCCGCGGCATGTGATCGTCAAAGCGCCAATTCTCGATAGCGACGAGAAGATGGACGATCAGCGGCTTGCCTTCCGGGGCGGCAAGAGGCGGCCGCTCGGTAGACATCTGAAAGGGGATGCGCGGGTTGGAGGTAAATGCAGACATCAGCTTATGTCCTTATGTCCGTACATTTGATCCATGCGAGAAATTATTGTCAAGCAAGCGTCACGGCCAGGCCGCGTTCGAAGCCACATCATGGCCGGTGACGGGCGGAGGCGAGCGGCCCGCAAATGACGACGGTACATCTCGTGCGGCTCAGGACGATGCGAATGTCTCTGCGCGCTGATCGGCTTGAATCAGCTGCGGCCGTCGCGATAGCCCCGGATGTCCGAGCTGTTCGTCAAGCATTGCCGCATAAGCGAGCACAAGCTCATCCGCTCCAGGACGACCGACGATTTGCACGCCGACCGGCAGATGCCCATTGCTCCAGACTGGAATCGAGATTGCCGGCTGTCCGGATATGTTGAATGGCCAGGTCCAGGCGAACCAGTCGTAGGGCGACGTCTTGCGGCCGGCGATTACAGTCGGCCCAATAAGGTCAGCCGAAAACGCCACGACCGGCGATGTCGGCACGATCAACAGGTCGTAGCGCTCGAACCAGGAAAGCATCGTGCGCGCAAGCGCGCGACGCCATTCGAGAGCACGAACGAGATCTGCTGCACGTCGCGCGCTACCGAATTCGACCATCTTCAACAGGGTCGGATCCATGCCGGCCGCCCCCGATGCGACATGATCGGCGAGCGCAGCGGCAAGCTCCGAGGCGACGATCACGCGGAATTGGAGATCGGGATCCGTCCAGGACAGCGAGACATCCTGCGGCGTACTTCCCATTCGCGCCGCCGCGCCGACGACCTGATCGATACCGGCCTGGACCTCGGGTTCTGCTTCGAGATGATTGAGGCTCCGTGCCACGGCAACACGCGCGTGCGCGACAGCTGGAATCGCCGGGGCGGATGGCGTGGCAAGCGATGACGGATCGCGCACATCCGGCCCGGAGATCACGCGCATCACGAGCGCGATATCCTGGACCGTTCTCGCCAAAGGTCCCGTGTGCCCGAGGAAATCCCAGCCCGGGAACCCGGGATATTGCGGCACGCGACCGGCGCTGGGCTTGAATCCGACGGTGCCGCACAGCGCTGCCGGAAGCCTGATCGAGCCGCCCCCGTCCGTCCCAATGCTCAGCGGGCCGCATCCCGCGGCGACGGCGGCGGCGCTTCCGCCCGACGACCCGGCGGTCGTCCGCGTAATGTCCCAGGGATTCCGCGTTGTGCCTGTGATCGGCGCGTCAGTCACGGTCTTGTGGCAGAACTCCGGTGTCGTCGTCTTGCCGACGACGATGGCGCCTGCCGACTTGAGCCGTTCGACGACAATGGCATCTTGGTCAGGCACGAAGTTCTCGTAGATCTTCGAACCAGCCGTGGTTCTCACCCCCTCAGTGTACAGAATATCCTTGATGGATACCGGAACGCCGTGCAACGGGCCCAATGTCTCGCCGCGTTCGCGCTTGCGATCGGCATCTCGCGCATTCTGCAGCGCCGCGCGATCTGTTACCGTGACGAACGCATTGATCGCCGGGTTGACTGCGGCGATGCGCTCGAGCACCGCCTCCACGGCATCAACCGCCCTGACGCGACCAGACCGCTGCGCTGATACAAGCGCAGCCGCCGTCATCCAACACATGTCTTCATCTGCCACGACAGCTTCCATTCATTCTGCCGACGCCAGCTCGCGTCCAAGATAGGCGCGTTGCACCAGCGGGTCCGACTTCAGCGCGTTGACCGGGCCCTCGATCGCGACACGGCCCGTCTGGAGCACATACGCACGGCTAGCCGTCTCGAGCGCCAGGTTGACGTTCTGCTCGACCAGGAGGACGGTCATCCCTTCCCGATGGATTTGCGCAATTCCATTGAAGATCTGCCGCACGACCATCGGTGCGAGCCCAAGCGAGGGCTCGTCGAGCAACAGGAGCTTCGGCTTGCTCAGCAGGGCGCGGCCGAGCGCAAGCATTTGCTGCTCGCCGCCGGACAGGCTGCCGGCGATCTGATGCCGGCGCTCCGCGAGGCGCGGAAACATATCGTAGACGCTATCGAGTCCATTCGCCTGCGCGCGCAGCAGGTCGCCTTTGAGCGCGCCGAGCTCGAGATTTTCCTCCACGGTCATGCCGTGAAAGATGCGGCGTCCTTCCGGAACGAGGGCGACGCCTGCCCGTGCGATCCGGAAGGCCGACGTGCGGTCGATCGGCTCGCCCTCGAAGCGGATGCTCCCGCTACGAGGCCGCAGGAGGCCGGTAATCACGCGCATGGTCGTGGTCTTGCCGGCGCCGTTTGCTCCGATGATGGCCACGATCTCGCCGGCGGCGATCTCGATCGTGATGCCCTTCAGCACATCGCCCGCACCGTAACCTGCGACGACGTTGGTCAACGTCAGCATCACGCGACCTCCGTGCCGAGGTAGGCTGCGATCACCTGCGCGTCGCGTTGCGCCGCGCCTGGAGTACCTTCGAAAATCTTCTGGCCGTAGTTGAGGACGATCAGGCGATCCGAGAGGCCCATAACGACCTCCATGTCATGCTCGATAATGATGACGCTGGTCCCTTGCTTGCGAATGCGTCCGACCATGGCCATCAATGCAGACGAATCCATCGTCGACAGTCCTGCTGCCGGTTCGTCGAGCAACAGGATCCTCGGATCTGTCGCAAGGGCACGGGCGATCTCGAGGAGCCGCTGCTCGCCGTGCGAGAGGTTGCGCGCCTGATCCTCGGCACTGCGCGAAAGGCCGACGAAATCCAGCAGCCCAAGAGCTTTCTCGCGGACTTCCCGCTCCTCTCGCCCAACCCATGACGGTCGCAACACACTCGCCACGAGTCCGGCCCGGGTGCGGCAGTGACGGCCGATGGCAACGTTTTTCCAGACCGGCAGCTGCTTGAAGATCCTGATCTTCTGGAACGTCCGCGCGATGCCGAGCGCACAAAGGGCGCTCGGGCGCAGGCCATTGATACGGCGGCCGTCGAGCCGCAATTCGCCTTCGCTTGCCGGGTAGACGCCACTGATGAGGTTGAAGAGCGTGGACTTGCCGGCACCGTTCGGGCCGATCATTCCAAGAATCTCGCCCTCGTTCACCGAGAAACTGACCCCCGACACCGCAGTCAAGCCGCCAAATCTCTTCGTGACGCCGGCGACCTCAAGCAGTGCCATGGCGCACCTTGCTTCGCTCGAACAGGTATGCGACCCGCCGCCACGCCTGCCTCACCGCTCCGGCAAGGCCCTCGGGCAGGAAGATCATGATGATCACGAGCAGCGCGCCGTACGAAAGCATCCGGTAATCCTGCAGCTCACGCATCACCTCGGGCGCCAGCGTGAAGAAGATCGACGTCACGATCACGCCCGGAATGCTGCCAAGCCCTCCCGACACGACCATCAGAAGGCTCGTCACCGTTTCGAACAGATGGAACATTTCGGGCGCGATGATGCGCGTGTAGTGCGCATAGAGGCTTCCGGCGACGCCAGCGAAGACGGCGCTCAGGACGAAGGCGAGGAGCTTGTAGCGAAATACCGGCACGCCCATCACCTCGGCTGCCACCTCGTCCTCGCGGATGCTCAGGAGCGCATCTCCGATGCGGGAATGCCGGATACGCGCGCAGACGACGGCCGACAGCACGGTCGCCGCCAGAATGAGGAAATACATCGAGATGCGGGTTTCGAACGTGATGCTGCCGAGCCCCGGCAGGACGATCGGATTGGGCGGTGGAATGTCGCCCAGCGCCGCAGCCCCGTTGGTGAGGCTGATCCAATTGAGGAACACCTGGTAAATGATGATGCCGAAACCGGCCGTGGCGATCGACAGATAGTGCCCTCGCAGACGCAGCGAGCAGATGCCGATCAAGGCTCCGAACAGCGCCGCGATGGCCGCGCTCGCGGGCAAGGCGATCCAGAACGAAATCCCCGTGCGCATGACCAGCAGCGCGGATGCGTAGGCTCCGATGCCGAACAGCCCGGCATGGGCGAGCGCGAGCAGCCCGGCAAAGCCGAGCACGATGTTCAGGCCGAGCGCCAAAATGATGTTGATGCCGGCGAGCACGAAGAGCTGCAGATAGTAGTTGCTGTTGAGGATCCAGGGCAGCGCGATCGCGACGCAAAGCGTCACGACCGACAGGACGGCCAACGCGGCTGATTGCACCTTGGTCGTCATACGTTTTCCTCGACTCGCTCGGCGAACAGCCCGGTCGGGCGCACGAGCAGCGTCGCGATCAGCAGCACGAAGGCGATGGTGTCGATATACGCAGTCGGGATGACCAGAACCCCGAAGCTCTCCGTAATGCCGAGCACGAAGCCGGCAAGAACAGTTCCTTGAATGCTCCCGAAGCCGCCCATGATCACGACTGCGAAGGCCTTCAAGATGATCGGGACGCCCATGAACGGACTTAAGATCAGGATCGGCCCCACCAGCGCACCGGCAACACCCGCAAGCGCCGAGCCGATCGCGAAGGTCGCGAGTATGACCATACGGCTATCGATCCCCATCAGCGCGGCGGCTTCGGCATCCAGCGCGACGGCACGCATCGATTTGCCGAGCGACGTTCGCTGCACGACGAGATAGAGCGCCACGATGAGAACGACGCAGACGATGAACACGATGACCCGCTGCATCGACATCGAGATGACGCCTATTTGCACGATCTGATCGACGTAAGGCGTCTGAAACATGCGCGGTGTGGGCGACCACAAGAGCATCGCAAGGTTCTGCAGGAAGATGGATACGCCGAGCGACGCGATGAGCGGCGAAAGCTGCGGTGCGTTGCGCAGCGGCCGGAACGCCACCATCTCGAGCACGACACCGAGCAGCGCTGCGCCGAGGATCGCGCCGAGCACAGCGATCGGATAGCTCACGCCGAAGATCGCGAGGAGGAAATAGCCGAAATAAGCCCCGGCCATATACGTCTCGCCGTGGGCGAAATTCATGAGGTTGAGGATGCCGTAGACCATGGTGAGGCCCAAGGCAGTCACCGTGTAGACGCTGCCGGTGACGAGACCGCTCATGAGCAGCGTGAGCAGATATTCGGTCATCGTCTTGTCCCGCTCGGGAGGCGCATGGCCCCTGTCGCCAGAGCCACGCGCGCTCCGCTGTGCGTGTCAGTCCATGGCCTCGACCTTGCCCTGGTTGTTGCGGATGAGCACAAACTTGCTGGCGACCGCGACAACCTGACCCTTCTCGTCGAAGGTGATCGGCCCCATCACGCCGGGAAAATCGCGCGTCCCGCGCAACGCCGCCGTGACCTTTTCACGCGACACAGCCTTGTCGGCGCCGCTGCGCTTGAGCGCGTCAATGGCGAGGGTGGCGGCGTCGTAACCTTCCGCCTCGAAGTTGCCAGGCAATTCGCCCGCATACTTGGCCTTGAAGCGATCGACGAAACTGCGGCCGATCTCGGTCTTCACCGTCGGATGAAAGAAGGTCGTCTGAATGGTGCCGAAAGCGGCAGGTCCCGCAAGCTGGTGGAATTCGTCCGTCAGCATGATCGTGTCGGAGACCGGCGCGGTCATGCCCTGCTCACGCATGGTACGGGCAAGCTGGGCGGCCGGCTTGTTGAACAGCGGCGCGACAACATATTCGGGCGCAAGCGGCTTGAGCTTCGCCACCGTGGAAAAGAAATCCATGGTGGTGCGTTCGATTCCTTCCTGCGCCAGCACCTTCACGCCCTTGGTTTCGATGCGCTTCACGAAATTGGTGTTGAGATCGATACCGAAGTCGTCGTTGAGGAAGACGGTTGCGACCCGCTTCACCTTGATGCGGTCGGCCAATGTGTCGGCGAGATTTTCGGCGATCTGCTTGGTATTGGGAACGATGCGGAAAACGAACTGATTGCCTTCCTCGGTGATCGAGGTCGCGGCCGCGGCCGGAACGATATGAGGAACCTTCGCCTTCTGTGTGACCCGCAAGGCCGCGATCGCTTCCGGGCTGCAAGAGCCGCCGATCATGACGTCCACGCCGTCGCGCTCGACCAGCCGTTCGGCCGCGTTGGCACCTTCGACCGGGGTGCACTTCGTGTCCGATGTGATCAGCTTGATCGTGAACCCGGCGTTCTGCTTGTTGAACTCCTCAATCGCCAGATTGGCGCCCTTGAGCTGCCGTTGTCCGTATTCGGCACCGCCGCCCGTTAGCGGCAGTAGGTAACCCACCTTGACTTCCGCCGCGCTCGCGGTGGTCGCAGTGCAAACTGCGGCGAAAAATCCAACAAGGGCAAGAACGTGCTTCATTGCAAATTCCTTTCGTGTTGTCCCGGCCATGGTCATCATTGACGTGAATGCTTTCGCGCCTGTGCCGTCGCCTCGACTTCGACCGAGAGGTCCTCGCCGAGACAGACGCCATAGTCTCGCCGCGCCGATTGCGCGCTGACGTATCCCTTGCGTACATCCCATGCGACGCGCTCTGCCTCGCGCTCGAATGGATCGCCCCAGCCGCCGCCGCCGGCGCTTACGATCCGGATCAGGTCGCCGCGGTTGAGCACGATGTTGTCGGCAAGCGTCGGAAGGTCGCGCTCGTCGGGTGTGCCGGGATTGAGGATAATCCGGCCAAGACCCCCGGCACGGCCGCCCGCGGTACCGTCAGCGGCCTCGCGCGCATTGATCATCATGGTGCAGAGGACGACGTTGTCGCGCAGTGCGCGGATGTCGCGCACGATGCCAACGCCACCGCGCATCTGTCCCGGCCCGCCGGAATCCGGCGCGATGGCATAACGCTCCACGCGGAGCGGATACTCAGCCTCGAGCCATTCGACCGGGTTGTTCTTTTGGCCGATGAGATAGACGGAATCGATGCCGTCGGCCCAAGGCCGTGCACCCATCCCGATGCCGAAACCTTCGAAGCAATAGATCAGCCGTCCCTTCGCGGCGTCCTGGGCACGGAAGGTGACGATGCCGTAGTTCGCCGATGCTGCGGGGATCTCGCGCGGATCGGCGTCGGAGAGCGCCTTGAGGATCGCGTTCGCCACCGAGTTGCGCGAGAGCGCGCGGAGGGCGACGCCAGCGGGAAATTTCGGCGACAGAAGACTGCCGGGCCGCAGTTTCACCTCGTCTGCGGCAGCCATGACGCCATCGTTGAGGATCATCGAGTCGTCGTAGGCCTGCAGGATGCGTCCGAGCAGCACCGTCGTGAGGATACCCGGATGAAGAATGAAATTGATCGGGCCGCGCGCCTGATCATCGGTTCCGGTGAGGTCGAAGCTGATGCGCCCTTGCTGGTGCGTCAGCATCAGATCGACCTTGAATGGATGTCCGGCAAAGCCGTCATCATCGACGCTGTCTGCGCCGTGCCATTGGCCCTCCGGCAGCAAGCGCGTGAGCACGGCGCGGCTCGATGCGCCACTCACGTCGAGGAGATGCTGACATCCGGCAAGAACGCGGTCGACGCCATACAGCTTGAACAGGTCTTCGATCCGCTTCACGCCGAGGCGGCAGGCACCCACGCAGGCGCGGACGTCGCCATCGAGGAATTGCGGGAAGCGCGTGTTGCGCATCAGGACGTGGTAGAGATCGGGAACGTACTCGCCGGCATGCGCGAGGCGGATCGGCGGGATCATCACGCCTTCATGGAAGACTTCGGTCGCGTGTGGCGACATCCCGCCGGCGGCAAGGCCGCCAACGTCCCAGAAGTGTCCGAATAGTGCGACGAATCCGCAAACGCGGTCGTGGCCGAAAACCGGAAGGCAGAAGACGAGATCGGGCACGTGTCCGACTGCGCCGTCCGACAGATAAGGATCGTTGTAGCAGTAGACATCCCCCGGCTGCATCGTCTCGATCGGGAAGCGCTTGAGGATGGGGTCGATCATTCCCGGCCCCTGCATGAGGAACTGCGCAAGCACCATGCGCCCTTCCGCATCGAACATGCCGACGGCGTAGTCCTGCTTCTCGCGAATGATCGGCGACATCGCCGTGCGTTCGATCAGCACGCTCATTTCCCGCACCATAGCGGCGAATGTGCCTTTCAGGATTTCGCGGAAGATCGGCTCCGGGACTGCGTCCTTGGCGGGTGCGACGGCAGCTGCTGCACGACTAGCGGGCATCGCCATCCTCCATGCGCCGGGCGATTAGGTTTCCGGTGCGATCGACGTGCGCCCGCCAGCCTGACCGCAGGAAGATCGTGCTGTCGAGCTGATCGACGACTGCGGGCCCGGCAAGCGTGGAGCCAACGCCGAGCACATCGCGCCTGAAAGCCGGGCAATCGACGTAGCCCGCGGTATCGTCCAGATAGACACGACGCCTGGCATAGGGACGCGGATCGACGACGCCGGCTTTCAACTCGGGCAATTGCAGCGGCGGCAGCGTGCCGATCGCCGCCACGCGGACGTTGACGATCTGGACGCTCGAGGAATCCAGCGCATAGCCGTAAAGCCGCTTGTGGAGATCGTGAAACGCAAGCTCGACGCTATTGAGATCGTCCTGGGTGAGCGCACGCCCGTTTGCGATCGGCACCTGAAGCTCATAGCCCTGATGCGGGTAGCGCACATCGACCAGCCGCTCGATCCGGCGGTGCTCATGCCCCATGTTCTCCGCATCGAACCAGCGCTGCGCTGCATCCTCGATCTGCGAAAATGCCCCCGCGAGCGTCGCCACGTCATAGCCCGGGCCGGTCTGCATGCAGGTTCGCACGTAGTCTTGCCGCAGCGGCGTGCCGAGCAGGCCGAGCGCACTGAGAACGCCCGGATAACGCGGGAAGACGACCGTGCGCATGTCGAGGATTTCGGCAAGCCGAACCCCATGCAGCGGACCGGCACCGCCGAATGCAATCAGCGCGTAATCGGTCGGGTCATATCCGCGCTCGATCGAGACGGCGCGTACGGCACCGGCGATATTGTGATTGAGGATTTCGATGATGCCGTTGGCCGCCTCTTCGACCGTGAGGTCCAGCCGCTCCGCGATCTGCCGTTGAATGGCCGCGCGTGCGAGCTCGGGACGAAGCACGAGTCGCCCGCCAGCGAGTTCGACCGGCAGGCGCCCCAGCGCGATCTGGGCATCCGTAACCGTCGGCTGCGTGCCCCCGCGGCCGTAACAGACCGGACCGGGGTCGGCGCCTGCACTCTCCGGACCGACCGCGAGGCCTCCATTCGGCAGCAATGACGCGATGCTTCCCCCGCCGGCGCCGATCGTTTTGACGTCAATACTCGGCGCTTTCATCGGGAAGGAATTGATCTCGATCTCGGCCGTCAGCGTCGGGTTGGCTCCCGGACAAATCGCGACGTCGGTGCTGGTGCCGCCGATGTCGAGCGAGATGAGGTCACGCATGTCCGCCGCGCGCCCAACCATGCAGGCGCCGAGCACGCCGGCCGCAAGGCCGGACATCGCGGTATAGACCGGCTGCTCTGCGATGGTTTCGGAGCCGGAGACGCCGCCATTCGACTTCATGATCGTGAAAGGCGCGTTGATGCCGCGGTTGCGCAGGCCTCCACTAATGCGCCGAACGTAACCGGACATCAGGGGCATGACGCTCGCGTTCATCGCGGTGAGCATCGTGCGCTCGTATTCGCGGAAGGACGGCAATACGTCGCTCGACAGGCTGAGCATGACGCCGGGCAGCTCCGCGCTCACAATCTCGGCGATCCGCCGCTCGTGCACCGCATTGGCGTAGCTGTGGAGCGTGCAGATGGCCACCGCCTGAGCGCCCGCCTTGCGGATCTCGCCGGCAGCGCGCCTGACGGCCTCCTCATCAAGCGGAACGAGAATTTCGCCGCTTGCCCCGATGCGCTCCGGCACCTCGAAGATCAGATCGGGCGTAATCGGCCGCTCCGGCTTGCGCCAGCGGTACATGTTCGCGCTGCGCGGCACGTCGTGGCGGCCGAGATCGAGAACGTATCGAAAGCCTTCAGTCGTGATCAGTGCGGCTCGCGCGCCCTTGTTTTCGATGATGGCATTGGTCGCAACCGTCGTGCCGTGTGCGATCAGGCTGATATCGGCGCTCGGCGCAGCGGCGAGCCCGAGGGCGCTTTCAATACCGGCCAGAAATGCGCGTGACGGGTCATCGGGAGTCGAATCGATCTTTGTGATCCAGAGACGGCCCGTGTCCGGATCGGTCGCCGTGATGTCGGTGAATGTGCCGCCCGTATCGACGCCGACGATGATCACGTTGTTGCCTTCTTTTTCTTGCCGGCGATAAGCCTGAGCGCCACATCGAGCCCGACGAGATAGGTGTCATGGCCAAATCCCATGATCACCCCCTTTGCCCCGGCAGCCGTGACGGAGTGAATGTCGCGCGCCAACTGATTGGACATGTGCACTTCGATGACCGGGATACTCAGCGCGGCAAAGCAGTCCCGAATCGGGTAGGAGCCGTAGCAGAAGCTGCCCGTGTTGCAGACGATGGCTTCGAAGCCGTCGGCCCCTGCCCGGCTGGCCCGATCGATCAGGTCGGCTTCACTATTGGTGTAGAAGATCTCGAGCTCGATCTTGCGCTCGGCCGCATAGGCGCCAATCATCGCGTCGAGTTCGGCCGCGGTGGTTGTTCCGTAGATCTCCGGCTGCCTAATGCCCAGCAGGTGCATGTTCGCACCTTGAATCATCAAAATCTTCGGCATCGGGAATTCCGTTGTGGCACTACGTTACGCAATCCGACCGGACCGTCCGACTGCCGGGCTAGCGTCTGGCCATACCTCGCGTATATGTCGTATTGTTCGTACAAAATCTTTGCAGCATGCCACGGACCTGTCAATGGCAGGCGTTGCAAGAATGGAGCGAGAGGAAAGCGATGGCGATCATCGAGGGCGGGCGACCCCGATATCAACTGCTCGCCGTCCGGCTGAGTGAGGACATTCAGACAGGACGCTATCCCGTGGGATCGTTGATGCCCACGGAGCTGGAGATCAGCGCTCAGTACAACGTCAGCAGATCGACCGTTCGCGAAGCAATCCGCAGATTGCAGGCGGTCGGCCTGGTCTCGCGGCGCGCGGGGGTCGGGACCCGCATAGAGTCGTCAGCCCCGGTCGCGAGCTATTCGCAGCTCGGTAGCTCGATCCAGGAGCTTGTCGAGAATAGCAAGGAAATCCGGATGAGCGTCACCAAGAGCGAGGACGTTGTCGCCGACGACGCGCTCGCGGGGATCCTCCGTTGCAAACCGGGTCAGCAATTTCTTCGGCTCGAAGGTGTGGTCAGGCCGGCACGGCCGCGTACCTCCAAGCATCCATTCTACTGGGTCGAAATCTACGTGCCGCCTGCGTATGCGGGAATCCGCAATCACGTCGCGCAGCACGATGGCCTGATCGCGTCCCTGATCGAGCAATATTACGAAGAACCGATCGTCGATATCAAACAAGAGGTCACCGCGACCCTGACCGGCGCCAAGATCGGTAAAGTCTTGTCTGTCTCGAAGAATACGCCGGCGCTGCGGTTCCAACGCTGGTACTATGGGAACAACTCATCCTTGATGCAGATCACAATCAGCGTGCGGCCGGCGGGTCGATTCATCTACTGCAGCCAAATCCGACGATCGATGCCCTGACCATCACGATGGAGGGCGGTCTTCCACCCGGGGCAGCCAGACCTTAGTCTCTGAGCATTCGAGGATCAGCATGCTTCCCTCCGAACGACTGCCGTATGCAAGCGCAGTTCAGCGACGGCGCCTGACATTTCCTGACGGCATACGGCTTGTGGTCTGGCCTGTTTTCGCGCTCGAGCATTGGGACATCTCGCGACCGATGGCCCGCATGGTGATCTCCCCGCCGCAAGGGCAGGCGCAGCAGCCGGACCATCCCAACTGGAGCTGGCACGAATACGGGATGCGGGTCGGCTTTTGGCGGCTACGCAAATTGTTCGAGCGAATCGGCGTCAAACCGACCGTCACCCTGAACGCGAAGTGTTGCGAGAGCTATCCGGAAGCAATTCGCGCATGCATCGACAGCGGGTGGGAGCTGAATGCGCACAGCTTCGACCAGCAACCCATGCACAAGCTCGAAAACGAACGGGACGTCATCCTCAGATCGCTGGAAATCATCGAGAAATTCTCGGGCAAGCGACCGCGGGGGTGGTTCGGTCCCGGGCTCACCCAGACATACGATACCTTGGACCACTTGAGCGACGCAGGAATCGAATACATCGGAGACTGGGCCTGCGACGACGAACCGACCACCCTCCTGACGAAGCACAAGCCCGTGGTCGCCCTGCCGTACAATTTCGAACTACACGACATCGCCATGATGGCGCTTCAGCATCATGCGTCGTCTGAAATGTTCATCCGCTCGTTGAAGTACTTCGAGTGCCTGTATGCGGAGACTGATGATCGGCCAAAGATCATGTCGATCGCTCATCATCCCTATCTGTCCGGCTCGCCACACCGTTTTGCCGACGTTGAAAAAACATATCACGAGATTCTTGCTCGCCCTGGAGTCGTGGCGTGGACCGG
>DATEKY010000463.1:0-2420 GCA_035277225.1 Xanthobacteraceae bacterium | reverse complement strand
CGGCCATCTGGTGGCGCTACTCGGCCCCTCCGGCTGCGGCAAATCGACCACGCTCCGCCTGATCGCCGGCCTCGAGACCGCGAGCGCCGGCACGATCCGTATCGCGGACCGCGACGTTACGGCGCTGCCGCCGGCGAAACGTGGCGTCTCGATGGTGTTCCAGAACTACGCGCTGTTTCCACATCTCTCGGTCCGCGAAAACATCCTGTTCGGCCTGAAGGTGCGCGATGTCCCGAAGCCCGAGCGCACTGCGCGGCTCGACCGCGCCGCCGGCATCCTGGGACTGGAAACTCTGCTCGATCGCAAGCCCTCGCAGCTCTCCGGCGGCCAGCAGCAGCGCGTCGCGCTCGGCCGCGCCATCGTGGCCGAAACCAAGGTCTGCCTGATGGACGAGCCGCTCTCCAATCTCGATGCGCAGCTGCGCGTCGAGATGCGGCGGGAGATCCGCGCGCTGCAGCGCCGCCTCGGCATGACCATGCTCTACGTCACGCACGACCAGGTCGAGGCGATGACCATGGCGGATCAGGTGGTGCTGATGCGCAACGGCCGCATCGAGCAGGATGCGGCGCCCGCCGCGCTGTACGAGAAGCCGGCGACGATCTTCGCGGCGCGCTTCGTCGGCACGCCGCCGATGAACGTCATTCCGGCGTCGCTGGTGCCGGGCGAGCTGGCGCAGGCGCCGCGCCCGCGCGAGACGCTCGCGCTCGGCATTCGGCCGGAAGCCGTGCGCCTCGCCGCGAGCGGCATGGCCGCAACCGTCGTCGCGGTCGAATATCTCGGCGCCGACACCTTGATCGAGACGCGCGTCGCGGATCAATCGTTTATCGTGCGCGTCGGCGGCCGCGCGGGCGCGAATGTAGGGGACGCCGTGCATCTGGCCTGGGAGGCGGCGGCCGCGCACTGGTTCGATCTGTCGTCACAATGTCGTATCGATCAATAAAACAAACACCACACAGGGAGAGCATCATGGATCGCAGACAATTCCTCGCCGGCACCGCGGCGTTCGCAAGCTCGGCCGTCGCAAGCCCCGCGATCGCGCAAGGCGCGACCGAAGTGTCGTTCTTCTATCCGATCGCGGTCGGCGGACCCATCACCAAGATCATCGACGGCTACGCGGCCGATTTCGAGAAGGCCAATCCGTCGGTCAAGGTGAAGCCGATCTATTCCGGCACCTATCAGGAAAGTATCACCAAGGCGCTCACCGCGCACAAGAGCGGCACGCCGCCGGTGACCTCGGTGCTGCTCTCGACCGACATGTTCACCTTGATCGACGAAGAAGCGATCGTGCCGATCGATCCGTTCGTCAAGACCGACGACGACAAGAAATGGATGGCGAGCTTCTTCCCGGCCTTCATGGAAAACAGCCGCACCGGCGGCAAGACCTGGGGCGTGCCGTTCCAGCGCTCCACCATCGTGCTCTACTGGAACAAGGACCTCTTCAAGGAGGCGGGCCTCGACCCCGAGAAGGCGCCGGCGACCTGGGCCGAGATGCAGGCCTTCGCCGAGAAGCTCACTAAACGCGACGCCTCCGGCAACGTGACGCAATGGGGCGTGCAGATCCCCTCTTCCGGCTTCCCCTACTGGCTGTTCCAGGGGCTGACCACGCCGGCCGGCGGCATCCTGATGAACGAGGCGGGCGACCGCACCTTCTACGACAAGCCCGAGGTGATCGAGGCGCTCTCCTACTGGGTCGACCTCTCGCGCAAGCACAAGGTCCATCCGCCCGGCATCGTCGAGTGGGGCACCACGCCGAAGGATTTCTTCGAGCGCAAGGTCGCCATGATGTGGACCACCACCGGCAATCTGACGAATGTGAAGGCGAACGCGAAATTCCCGTTCGGCGTCGCGATGCTCCCCGCCCACAAGCGGCGCGGCAGCCCGACCGGCGGCGGCAATTTCTATATCTCCAAGAAGGCGAGCGCCGCCGAGCAGAACGGCGCGTTCCAGTTCATCAAGTGGATCACCTCGCCGGAGCGCGCGGCGCAGTGGAGCATCGACACCGGCTACGTGGCGGTGCGCGGCGATGCCTACGCCACCGACGTGATGAAGAAATACGTCGCGGATTTCCCGGCCGCCGCGGTGGCGCGCGACCAGCTGCAGTTCTCGGTCGCGGAGCTGTCCACCCACGAGAACCAGCGCGTCACCAAGGCGCTCAATGACGGCCTGCAGGCCGCGCTCACCGGCACCAAGCAGCCCGAGCAGGGGATGAAGGACGCGCAGGCCGAGGCGGAGCGGATCTTGAAGCAGTATCGGTGATGCAGGTGCGCGCCGCGCGAGCCGCGAACTCCGTCACCTCTCCCCGCTTGCGGGGAGAGGGCGGCTTGCGAGCGCAGCGAGCAAGACGGGTGAGGGGGAGCTTCAACGTGCGCAGCGCGTGGAGAGTCCCCCTCACCCGCCCGGCCTTCGCCCTTCGGGCTTCG
>DATEKY010000462.1:0-9670 GCA_035277225.1 Xanthobacteraceae bacterium | reverse complement strand
CCCGGCGATCCAGCTTGTACATGCGCTCTCGACCATCACCGGACCGACCGGGCAGATCCGCATTCCCGAATGGGTGCCGGCCGGCATTCCGGACTCGGTCAAGCGCGCGCTTGCCGACTGCGAGGTGAAGTCCGGCCCGGGTGATCCCGAAATCGACTCGAACTGGGCCGAGCCGGGACTGACGCTGGCCGAGAAGGTGTTCGCCTGGTGCACGTTCGAGATCCTCGCGATGACCTCGGGCGTGCCGGAGAGCCCGGTCAACGCGGTCCCTCCCCGCGCCTGGGCGCGCGGGCAGATCCGCTTCGTGGTCGGCACCAATCCAGGCGAGTTTTTGCCGGCGCTGCGCCGCCACCTCGACCGCCACGGTTTCCCGATGGTGCAGATCGCGAGGGGCCGCGACGACATCATGATGGCCACAAGGCTCGATCCCGAGCATCCGTGGGCGCGCTGGGCCGCCACCTCGCTGGCCAAGACCACGAACCGCAAGCCGGCCGTGCTGCCGAATGTCGGCGGCTCGCTGCCGAACGACATCTTCTCGGAAGGCCTCGGCTTGCCGACCGTGTGGGTGCCCCACTCCTATCCGGGCTGCTCGCAGCATGCGCCGAACGAGCATTTCCCCACGGCGCTCGCGCGCGAAGCGCTGCAGATCATGGCGGGGCTCTACTGGGACCTGGGCGAGCCGGGTACGCCACGCGCATGATCCCGAAAAGTGGGCACCGGTTTCCCGCCTGCGCGAAGCCTTGGCGTAGTCCTCTCGCATGGATCGATGCTTCGGCGGGCGAAGGCAGGTCGGACAAGATCATGCGCAAAGAAGAAGTGACCTGATGGCGCGCATCTCCTACGTTTCGCTCGGCTGCCCGAAGGCGCTGGTCGACTCGGAGCGCATCCTCACCACGCTGCGCTCGGAAGGCTACGAGATTTCGCGCGAGCACGCGGGCGCTGACCTGGTTATCGTCAACACCTGCGGCTTCCTCGACTCCGCGCAGGAAGAGTCGCTCGAGGCGATCGGCACCGCGATGGCCGAGAACGGCAAGGTGGTGGTGATCGGCTGCATGGGCGCCGAGCCGGAGAAGATCACCGACAAGTTTCCCAACGTGTTCGCCGTCACCGGTCCGCAGCAGTACGAGACCGTGGTCGCGGCGGTGCATCGCGCGGCGCCTCCGGCGCACGATCCGTTCGTCGATCTGGTGCCGCCGGAAGGCATCAAGCTGACACCGCGGCACTATGCGTACCTGAAGATTTCCGAGGGCTGCAACAACCGCTGCTCGTTCTGCATCATCCCGAAGCTGCGCGGCGATCTCGTCTCGCGCTCCGCCGCCGACGTGCTGCGCGAGGCGGAGCGGCTGGTCGCGGCCGGCGTGAAGGAGCTGCTGGTCATCTCGCAGGATACGTCAGCTTACGGCGTCGACATCAAATACGCCGAGAGCCAGTGGAAGGGCCGCGCGGTGCGCGCCAAATTCCTCGACCTGTCGCGCGAGCTCGGCGAGCTCGGCGCCTGGGTGCGGCTGCATTATGTCTACCCCTACCCGCACGTCGACGACGTCATCCCGCTGATGGCCGACGGCAAGGTGCTGCCCTATCTCGACATCCCGTTCCAGCACGCGGCACCGGATGTGCTCAAACGCATGAAGCGCCCGGCCGCGCAGGCCAAGACCATCGAGCGCATCGCCCGCTGGCGCGAGATCTGTCCTTCTCTGACCATCCGCTCGACCTTCATCGTCGGCTTCCCGGGCGAGACCGACGCCGACTTCGAAATGCTGCTCGACTGGCTCGGCGAGGCGCAGCTCGATCGCGTCGGCTGCTTCAAGTACGAACCGGTGGCGGGCGCGGTCGCGAACGACCTCGCCGCGGCGGTGCCGGACGACGTGAAGGCCGAGCGCTGGAACGCCTTCATGCAGCGTCAGCAGGCGATCTCGGCGAAGCGCCTGAAGGCCAAGGTCGGCACGCGCCAGCAGGTCATCATCGACGAGGTCGGCCCGACTGTTGCCAAAGGCCGCACGAAAGGCGACGCTCCCGAGATCGACGGCGCGGTCTACGTGGCGAGCCGCCGTCCGCTGCGCGTCGGCGAGATCGCGACGGTGAGGATCGAGCGGGCGGACGAGTACGATCTGCACGGCATGGCGGTGGGGTTCTGACGCATGCCCGCGAAAAGCAGACGCTGGCTTCGGCACAAGGGCATGCGCAAATGATGACCGCGCTGGTGGTCATCGCGCTGCTCGCGATCGCTGCCGCTGTCGGTTACGCACTGCTGGAGAAGCATCCGGTCTACGGCGTCTACTACGGCATCGCCAAACGGACCGGCTCGCGCCTCGACATCGCTCCGGTCGACTGGGCGACGCTGACGCGTCACGCCACACCGAACGACGCGCTGGTGTGTCCGGCGTCGCATTGCCCGAACGCGCGGCCCGATCAGGAGCCGAAGATCTATCCGCTGGCGCCAGCCGACCTGCTCGCGCGCGTCAAACGCGTTGCGCTCGCCGAGCCGGATACCAAGGAGCTTCCCGGCGCGCCGGACCGCGAGCGCGGCGCGCGTTTCGTGCAGTACACGCGGCTGATGCGCTACCCCGACACGATCGACGTGGACATCATTCCTGCCGGCGAAGGCTCGACGCTCGCGCTCTACTCGCGCAGCCTGGTCGGGCGCAAGGATTTCGGCGTCAATCGCGCGCGGCTGCAGCGCTGGCTCGCGGCGGTCGGCTAAGCCGTATAACTCATCACGCGGCGACAGACAGTCCTGCCGCGTCGTGCCACCTATTTAAGTATTGACTTTCGTTAGCCCTGACTTACGTTTGATGCCAGCAGGCGATCCTGTGGATCATTGGGACATAAGCGATGGCCAGCGTGGAGCGTGCGTTCGACGCACTCGGTGACCCGACGCGGCGGCGAGTTTTCACGAGGCTGCGTAACCGCGTCTGCACGGCTGGCGAACTTGCCGAGGGCATGGGCGTAACCCGTTCTGCGGTTTCACAACACCTTCAGATTTTGCGGCTCGCCGGGCTTGTCTCGGTCACCGCCGATGGCACGCGGCGGCTCTATCGAGTCGAAAGGAGAGGCGTCATAGCGGTTCGCCAGTGGCTCGACGGTTTTTGGGACGAGACGCTGGATGCGTTCAGGATGGCCGCCGAGCGCGCGGCCAAGAAAAAAGGAGAGAAATGATGGCTGAGCAGATCGCCTTGAACTGGACCGATCCGAACAGCGTCAGAAAGACAATCAAGGTCGGGGCGCCGCAAGAATTGGCGTGGCACGTTTTCACGCAGCAGATCGGGACGTGGTGGCCGCTGGCCGTCTACAAGATCGGCAAGGCGAACGCTGTTGACGCCGTTATCGAAACCAAGGTCGGCGGACGGTGGTACGAGCGGGGCGACGACGGCAGCACGTGCGACTGGGGACGTGTGCTTGTTTGGGAGCCGCCTTCCCGGCTGGTGCTGTCTTGGGACATCAATGCGGATTTTCAGTACTCGCCTGACCTCAACACCGAGATCGAAGTTCGCTTCATCGCGGAAAGCGAGCGCGTAACACGCGTTGAACTGGAGCATCGCCGCCTCGATCGGTTCGGGGATCGCCGCGACCAGATGCGCGAAGTATTCGACAAGAGCGGCGATTGGGGACAGCTGCTGCTGTCATTTGCAAGCGCCGCCGAGAAAAACGCCGCCTAGGAGCAGATCACCGTGCCGTACTACACAGCCATCGTTACACTGCTTGCTGTCGCGCTGTATTTCTATTTCGCCACCCAGGTGGCGGTCGCACGCGGGAGGTTCAATGTGAGGCAGCCCGCCACGGCGGGGAATGCTGATTTTGAGCGCATCTTTCGTGCTCACATCAACACACTGGAGTGGTTTCCGACGTTCTTGGCCCCGCTGTGGCTCTGCGCGATCTACTTCAGTGACAGGATTGCTGCCGCAGTCGGACTCCTGTGGATCGTCGGCCGTGTGGTATATTTCATTGGATACAGCCGTGCCGTCGAAAAGCGGCTGCCGGGATTCTTCATCCAGTCGACGGCGTGCCTATTGCTGTTTGCTGGTGCGATTGCCGGCCTTGTTCTTCAACGGTGATGCAAAAAGCAGTTTTGGTCCGAGGCTCCGCCGTAAGCGCGTTTGCGCGCGTCTGCGACGCCGCCATGGCCGAAGCAGATCCGTGGACGAAATGGCCGGCGGTCAAGTCAGGGCGCGGGCCCAAGCGCTGACGGGTCGAACCGTCCGATGAAGCCGATCAGCGCCGCGACCGCGAGACCGAGGTCCTGCGGGGCGGCGTATTCCATCGGGTTGTGGCTGATCCCGCCGCGGCAGCGCACGAACAGCATGCCGATCGGGCAACGGCTCGCCATCGCCTGCCCGTCGTGACCGGCGCCCGAGCCGAGCCGCAACGGCTCGGCGCCGAACGCGCGGATCGCCTCGGCGAAGCAGTCCTGCACCTGCGCGTCGCACGGCGTGGTCGCGACCTCGCGCGGCGACGTGATGGTCAAACCGAGGTGACGCCGGTCGGCGATCTCGCGGATGCCGCTTTTCAGCGCGTCGACCAGCTTCGCGCGCGCGGCCTCGGAGCCGGAGCGGATGTCGAAGATCACCACGACATTGGCCGGGATCACGTTGGTGGCGCCGGGCGCGACCGCGATCCGTCCGACGGTTGCGACCACCTCGCCCTTGGTCTCGCGCGCGAGCGTCTCGCCGAGCAGCATCGCTTCGGCTGCGCCCGCGAGCGCGTCGCGGCGCAACAGCATCGGGACCGTGCCGGCGTGTCCGGCCTCGCCGAGGAATTCGACGTTGAGATAAGTCTGTCCGATGATCGCGGTGACGACGCCGAGCGGCTGGTTGCGCGCCTCGAGCACCGGCCCCTGCTCGATGTGCACCTCGACGTAGGCCGCGGCCTCGTCGCGGGCATAGGCCGCCGCCGGTATGTCGTCAGGCGATTTGCCGTAGGCGCGGATCGCATCGGCGAGCGTGACACCGTCGCGGTCGGCAAGCTGCAGGTTTTCGACCCGGAAGATGCCGGCGCAGGCGGAGGACGAGGAGAGCGTCACGGGAAAGCGCGAGCCCTCCTCGTCGCCGAAGGCGAGCACGTCGATGCCGAACGGCAGGCGCTTCTCGCGAAAGTGCTCCGCGGCGAGGATCCCGGCAATGACGCCGAACGGGCCGTCATACATGCCGGCATCGATCACCGTGTCGATGTGCGATCCGATCAGCAGGCGCTTGTTGCCCGTGCCGTCGCGCCGCCCGCGCACGGTCCCGAGCGCATCCTCCGAGACCGTCAGCCCGGCCGCGCGCATCCAGTCGGATACGCGATCCGCCGCGCGGCGATGCTCGGCCGTCAGGAACAGGCGCACCAGCCGGTCCGGCTCGGCCGAGACCGTACCGAGCGAATTGACCATCGTCTCGGCGCGCGCGCCGAGCGAGGCGATCTGGTCTTGTGTGAAGGTCGTCAGGGCCATGCTGCGTGAAAGCGAGTCAACGCGACACGCTTATCACACCGCTGCGGAAATGGCCTTCGCCTCAGGCGGGTTGTTGGCCTCGCGCAGCTTCTTCGCCGCCTCGAACCCGTGCATGCCGATGCGCCACTGCATCGCCACGACCATGCCCTTGATCGGCTGGATCAGCAGGAGCGACAGCGCAAGTGTGAGCGGCAGCCACAGCACGGCGTGGATCCAGTAGGCCGGCTGGTAGACCATCTCGACGTGCAGCACGAGCGGCACGACCAGGTGGCCGACGATAACGATCACCAGGTAAGCCGGAAAGTCGTCGGCGCGCTGATGATGCAGTTCTTCGCCGCAGGCACCGCAGCGGTCCGCCACCTTCAGGAAGGCGCGGAACATGTGCCCCTTGCCGCAGCTCGGGCAGCGGCCGCGCAGGCCGTTCCAGAGGTCGGTCTTGAGCGGGCGGGCGGTCATCGGACGTGTCCCCGTTGATTGTATGGCTGACATAGCGCTATAAATACATACAATCAACGCCGGCGCAGGCACATTGTATGGACTGGACCCCTACACTCGCGGACCGCCCCGGACCGACCTATCAGCGCATCGTCGAGGCCCTTTCGGCCGATATCGCGCAAGGACGGCTGCATCGCGGTCAACAACTACCGACCCATCGGGCGCTTGCCAAGGCGCTCGGGGTCGACCTCACGACGGTCACGCGCGCCTACACCGAGGCGCGGCAGCGCGGGCTGACCGAGGCGCGGGTCGGGCAAGGCACGTTCGTCGCCGAGGCCGGTGCCGTGGCGCGTCCCGCCGATGTCGCGGCGCCCGCTTTCGATCTGTCGATGAACCTGCCGCCGCAGCCGCTCGAGGCGGATCTCGACGGGCGCTTCGCGCGCGGCATCGCGTCGATCGAGCGCGAAGGCGCCCTTTCCGCCTATCTCAATTATCGAGAACCGGGCGGGCTGCCCGAGGAGCGCGATCAGGCGGCCGCGTGGCTCGCGCGGCGCGTGCCGCATGCGCGCGGCGAGCGGCTGGTGATCTGCCCCGGCACGCAGAATGCGCTGTTCGATTTCCTCACCGTGCGAGCCGTGCCGGGCGACGTCGTGCTGTGCGAGACGCTGACCTATCCGGGACTCAAGACCGCGGCGGCGCTGCGCGGCGTCCGCCTCGCCGGCGTCGCGACCGACGCGGCCGGAGTCCTCCCCGATGCGCTCGACGCCGCCTGCCGCGCGCACGCGCCGAAGGCGCTCTATTTGGTCCCGACCATCCACAATCCGACCGCCGTGACCATGCCGCCGGCGCGGCGGCGCGAGGTTGCCGACGTCATCCGCGCCAACGATCTCACTTTGTTCGAGGACGACGCCTATGGGGCGCTCGCGCCGGACGCCGTTCCGCTCGCGACGCTGATCCCGGAGCGCACCTACTTTGCCGCCAGCCTGTCGAAATGCATCGCGCCGGGCCTGCGCGTGTCGTTCCTGCTGACCCCGACCCGCGATGCAGCAGCCGCGATCGCGACCGCGCTGCGCGCAAGCGTGCAGATGCCGGTTTCGCTCACCATTGCGCTTATCATGCGCTGGCTGCGCGACGGCAGCGCCGACGCGGTCATCGCGGCGATCCGCAACGAAGCGGCGGCGCGCCAGAAACTCGCCGCGGCCGCGCTCGCCGGCCATGCTTACGCGGCGCATCCGAACGGGCACCACGTGTGGATCACGCTGCCGGGGCACTGGAGCCGGCCGGAATTCGCCGCGCATGTTCAGCGCCAGGGTCTCGCGGTCGTGACCAGCGAGGCGTTCAGCATCGGCGATGCGCCGCCGCACGCCATTCGCGTGGCGCTCGGCGCCGCGCGCAGCCGCGCCGATCTGGTGCGCGCGCTGGATATCCTGGCGAGCGCGCTGAGATCGTCCGGCGCGCGGGTCGTGTAGCGAAAGATCGCCAGGCCAGCCGCCGCAGGACCCGCGACAGTCCCGCGCTTGACAGCGCGAGCGGCGCCTCATCTGATGGTTGTATCGGGGGAGGCATGGCCATGGCACTGACGAACAGCGGATGGGAAATGCAAATCATCCGCAAGAGCGTGCAAACGCGCTCGAGCGGAAGGGCTCGCGTGCGCACCGTTGGAACGTATCAGATATTCCATGACGGCGTTGCGCAAACCGGCTTCGCCATGAAAGGAACAGTCGCGGAATCGCCCGGGCCGGGTGACAATGCTGTGGCCGGCAACAAGAAGAGGGTCGAGGCGGGTAACTACCCGATCTCGACGCAGGATGGTGCGAAATACAAGACCTTTGGCTACACGAATAGCGAAGCGCCCAATGTCGGGCCGAAGCCCGGGATCGAGTTGAACAAGACCGGCAGGCGATCCGAGATACTGATCCATCCGGGCCAGGCATTTCTCGCGAGCGTCGGCTGCATCAATCCTTGCACGTTGCTGCCCAACGCCGCGGAAATGATCGACTATGCGCCGAGCCGCAAGCGCGTGATCGCGATCATCGAAGACCTGAGGGCGTTCCTCGGGTCGGACTTCCCGACCAGGAACGGCAGAAAGATCCCGCGCGCCCAGATCGTCATCGAAGGCGAGCCCTGAGACGAGGCCGCGGGCTCAGTCGCTGCGAAGAATAGAGTGGCCCGGCAGCTGCCGGGCCACTTTCGTCAGCATCGCAATTTCCCGGCGCCACCGCGCCGGGGTCGTGGCTACGCGAACAGCGAGTGGTCGATCGGCCCCGCCACATAGCCGTAGCGCATGTTGCTCGGGGCCGGGCCTTCCTTCTCGTACTCGTCCTTCCAAGCCGTGATGCGGTCCTTCTTCAGCTCCAGCATCGCGCGCTTGGGCTGGATGTTGTAGAGCCTGGCGTTGTTGCCGCCGAAGATCGTGCTCTTCACCGGACCCTGCGCGTCGCCGAGCGGCGCGAAGCCGTGCTTCTTCTGCATGTCTTCCGGGATCTCGAGCCGGCGCAGGCCCTCGATCTGCCATTGCGGCGAGCCGGTCCAGACCGCGTCGGTGCCCCAGTTCACGTGATCGGCGCCGAGCCCCTTGATCAGCGTGCCCATCAGCGCGGCGCAGACCCGCGGCTGTGCGATCAGTGTGGTGGCGAATAACTGCCCGACATCGCCGTAGACATTGCTGACGCCGTACTGGGCCGGAATGTCGGCGAGGTCGGATGTCCACGAAATGCGGCCGGTGCGCTCGAACTCGGCCAGCGCCACCGCCGGATCGCCGCCGACATGACGATAGGCCGAGTGATAGATGATGAAGTTGAGTTGCGGCCAGTCCTTGGCGGCCTTGCCGACGTCGGAAACGTCGCAGAAACCCCGCAGATGCGGAAACTGCTTCTCGACCGACGGCGCGAACAGGCCCTTGTGCACGCAGACGTTCTTCACGCCGGCCTTCACGAATTTCTCGTATGCCTTGTAGACGACCTTCTCGTCGTCCATCCGCCACGGGAACTTGCTCAGGTTCTTGTGCGTGTTGTCGCCGATCGTATAGCCCTTCACAGACTCCGGTTTCAGCTCGAGACCGGCATCGACCGCTTCGAGCCAGCCCGGCCTCCCGGGCGTGAATATCTGGTGCGAGAACAGCCGGCGCGAGCCTGCTTCCTTGTTCACCTTCTCGCGCGCATCGCGCATCTGCTCGTTGGTCAGGAACCAGTCCTGCTCGATCTCCGAAGGCGAGGAGGAGATCAGCGCGATCTTGGTGTCGCTGTCGAGGAACATTTCCTTCACGTAGTTGGCGAATTTCAGGTCTTCGATCGTCTGCTCCTTTTCGGCCAGCGTCTTGTTCCAGCCGGCCTTGCCGACCGCGTTGCGCTGGTTCACGAAATTCATGTTGCGCGTGTCGTCGCGCAGGAAGTGCGTGTGCATGTCCATGATGAACTGGTCCTTGAGCGCGCTCGCGCGCTCCTGGGCCATCGCGGGGGTCGCGGCCTCCGCCTTGCTCACCGAGAAGAGATCGCCGTAGACCTCGTTCATCGCGACGAACGACGCAGCCATGCCGGCGGCGGTCTGGAAGAAGCGGCGGCGGTCGAGACCCTGCTTGCCGCCGAGATCGTCGGCCATCGCGAGCAGGCGGTTCTCCACCTCGCGCTGCTTCTCATTCTGCGGATCGGGATAGAATTCGTCGCTCGACACGATCTGCGTCGGGATCGGGGTGTGGAGTTTGAGGTGCTCGGATGGAATGAGCCCGGCAAGTTCTTCGTCGCTCAGCATGCCACTCATGGATCGCCTCCCTGCGCCGGGCTGCGTTCGTCGGGTGCGCCCGGCCTGGCGTTA
>DATEKY010000461.1:0-2370 GCA_035277225.1 Xanthobacteraceae bacterium | reverse complement strand
GCGGCAGGACATCGCGGACCGCGAGCACCCGCGCTGGCTCGACCGGCTCGGCTCCGCCGGCAAGCCCTATGCGTGCCTCGAGGTGAAGGTCGCCGACGGCGACGACCGCGCGCTGCCCGTCGGCGAGACCGGCGAGATCCTCTGCCGCGGCGACGTCGTGATGCCGGGCTACTGGCGCAATCCGGAAGCCAGCGCGCAGACCATGCGCGGCGGCTGGCTGCATACCGGCGACGTCGGCGCGTTCGATGCCGAAGGCTACCTGACCTTGAAGGACCGCTCCAAGGACGTGATCATTTCCGGCGGCTCGAACATCTATCCGCGCGAAGTCGAAGAGGTGCTGCTCAAGCATTCTTCAGTGCGCGAGGTGTCGGTGATCGGGCGGCCGCATGCCGAGTGGGGCGAGGTGGTGGTCGCCTACGTGGTCGGCGATGCCCGTACGGCTGAGCTCGACGAGCTGTGCCTGTCCGAGATCGCGCGCTTCAAGCGGCCGAAGGATTACGTGTTCGTCGATGCGCTGCCGAAGAACAATTACGGCAAGATCCTGAAGACCGATCTGCGCGAACTCGACACGAAACGGCAGGAGAAGACGCGTGGCTGACCGCCTCAAGGACAAGGTCGCGTTGATCGTCGGCGCCGGCTCGATCGGCCCCGGCTGGGGCAACGGCAAGGCGACCGCGGTCGCCTGCGCGCGCGAGGGCGCCAAAGTGTTCTGCGTCGACATCAACCTCGCCGCGGCCGAAGAGACCGCGAGGATCATCACCGACGAAGGCGGTCTCGCGCTGCCGTTCCGCGCCGACGTGTCGAAGAACGACGATGTCGAGGCGATGGTGAAAGCCTGCATCGCGGATTTCGGCCACATCGACGTGCTCGACAATAACGTCGGCATCGCGGACGTCGGCGGCGTGGTCGAGCTGCCCGAGGAGTCGTGGGACAAGGTGATGGCGGTCAATCTCAAGAGCGCCTTCCTCACCATGAAGCATGTCATTCCTATTATGGTGGTGCAGGGCGGCGGCTCGATCATCAACATCGCGTCGGTCGCGGCGATCCGCTACACCGGCGTGCCCTATGCGAGCTACTACGCCTCGAAGGCGGCGCTGAGCCATCTGACGCGCACCACGGCGGCCGAATACGCCAGCAAGAAGGTGCGCGTGAACGCGATCCTGCCCGGGCTGATGCAGACGCCGATGGTCGAGCACTCCGCGGGCCTCGCGAAATCCTACGCCGGCGGCGACGTCGAGGAGATGTGGCGCAGGCGCGCCGCGCAGGTGCCGATGGGTTTCGGCGGCTCGGGCTGGGATATCGCCTGGGCTGCGGTGTTCCTCGCGAGCGACGAGAGCCGCTACGTCACCGGGATCGAGCTGGTGGTCGACGGCGGGCTGACGCTGAAGGTGAGCTGAGCTGTAGCCCGGATGGAGCGAAGCGCAATCCGGGGCCGTCGCAGCAGTGATACTGATCCCGGATTACGCTGCGCTCCATCCGGGCTACGGAAAACTCACGGACACTGCGCGCCGCGGTCGGTCCATGCATGCGGTCCGGCGATTTCAGCTTTGCGCCGCGTGGGTGAGGGCTTATCTGGACGGCATGGCGCAAGCCCCTTACCCTGCGAAGTCCTGCCCCATCTGCGGCAAGCCCGCGGTCGAGCGCTTTCGGCCGTTCTGTTCGCCGCGCTGCAAAGACGTCGATCTCAATCGCTGGTTCAAGGGCGCTTACGCGATCCCGGCGGCGGAATCGGCTGAGGATTCGAGCGAGGAGCGTGACGTGAGCGACAAGGAAGGCCGCTAACCCGTGGAAAACCAGATCGGCTGGCCGGACCAGCTTTTCGATGTGCTCAAGGGCGCCGACATCCGCCAGGTCGGCTACGTGCCGGACGCCGGCCATGCGCGGCTGATCGCGCGCTGCAAGGCCGACAACGGCATCCGCGACGTTGTGCTCTCCACCGAAGAGGAGGGGATCGCGCTCGCGGCCGGCGCCTGGCTCGGCGGGCAGCGTTCCGCGCTGCTGATGCAGTCGAGCGGGGTCGGCAACTGCATCAACATGCTGTCGCTGATCTCGGCCTGCCGGTTTCCGTTCCTCGCCATCATCACGATGCGCGGCGAGTGGGCCGAGTTCAATCCATGGCAGGTGCCGATGTCGCAGGCGGTCGAGCCCGTGCTGGCCGCGACCGGGGTGAAGACCTACCGGGTCGAGCGCGCCGAAGACGTGGCGGATACCGCGCAGGCGGCGGCGGACCTGGCGTTTGGCGGCGACCTCGCGGTCGCCGTCCTGCTGTCGCAGAAGATGATCGGCCGCAAGGTGTGGGTGAGGTGATGCTGGAACGGCGCAAGGCGATCGCCACCCTGATGGCGAACCGGCCGAAGGATCTGTTCGTTG